>JBBSDR010001017.1:0-3653 GCA_038240465.1 Gemmatales bacterium | reverse complement strand
CGGCACGCTGACGCTGTGCCGCTCGCCCCCGATCGCCGGCACGCTGACGCTGTGCCGCTCGCCTTACCCCGGAGTATTCACCAGGCGTTCGACAACACGCGCCTTGGTCGTGGTGGCGTCGGTGAGCGTTTCTTCGCGGCCGTGGTGCGGGTAGGACAGTCGTTCGTGGTCGAGTCCCAGTTGATGCAGGATTGTCGCGTGCAGACTGGCGACGCTCACCTTGTCCGTCATGGCCTTGTAGCCGAAATCGTCTGTCGTCCCATACGTCAACCCACCGACGAATCCGCCGCCGGTCAGGAACAGGCTGAACGCATGCCGGTTGTGGTCACGGCCATCGGCGTTCTGCGACACCGGCAACCGGCCAAACTCTCCCGCCCACAGGACGATTGTCTCTTCCAACAATCCGCGTGCCTTGAGGTCGCGGATCAGGCCGGCGGTCGGCAGATCGGTCGCGCGGCAGACCTTTTCGAGGTCGGGCTTCTGCTTGCTGTGCGTGTCCCACACCTGGCCAATCTGGTCCGGGTACACCTGGACAAAGCGAACGCCTGCTTCGATCAGCCGGCGCGCCAGCAGACAGCGCGTCCCGTACCCATTTGTCGCGGGGTCATCCAGGCCGTAGAGCTTGCGAATCGAGGCGGGTTCCTTCGATAGATCGAGGGCCTGTCCGGCTGACATCTGCATGCGGGCGGCCAACTCGTAGTTGCGGATGCGGGCTTCCAACTCACTTTCGTCGCGGAAATTCTTGCGATGCTCCTCGTTGAGCCTGTTCAGGAAGTCGAGGTCGTCCTGCCGCGCTTTTGGGTCGATTGGTCCCGGGGGTTGCAGGTGGTGTACTGGCGCCCCCTTTGAACTGAACTCCGTGCCGCCATAGAGGGCAGGCAGCCAACCGGGCGACCAGCTCAGCGAGCCGGCCGTGTCGTAACCTGACGGGTCGCGCAGCACGACATAAGCGGGCAAGTTGCGGCTGACACTGCCCAGGCCATAACTCACCCAGGCACCGAGGGCAGGCCGGCCCATGGTGAACTTGCCGGTGTTCAGCATCACCATGCCTTCGGTGTGGTTCTCATGACCGGTGAACATCGACCGCACCAGGCACAGGTCGTCGGCCAGGACTGCTGTGTGCGGGATCAGTTCCGATATTTCCGTTCCGCACTGGCCCCAGCGCCGGAAACGAAACGGACTGGCCAGCAGGGTATCCGAGTTGCCGGGCAGGAACTTATCGACCGTGAACGGTGCCTTCTTGCCGCCCTGCTTCTGCAATTCAGGCTTGGGATCGAACAGGTCCATCTGGCTTGGACCACCCGTCTGCGCCAGCATGATGATTGCTTTCGCCGGCGCGGGGGAATGTCCGGGGCGAGGCCGCAGGTCGGGTGTGTGTGCTGTTCCAAACGCCGGGGTGTCACCGTTCAGCAAGTACGAAAGGGCAAGACCGCCAAAACCCAGGGCGGTGCGCTGGAGCATCTCCCGGCGCGATAACGGGGTGGACGTACAAGTGCGGATAGTCTTCGGCATGAGGTCAGCCTCTCTCAGCGTCATGTTGGGCATGACACTCAATGCTCGAGTGGGGGGAGATCGGTGGCGGGGATTGCCTTCACTCAATGTAAAGAAACTCATTCGTGCAAAACAGCATATGACACAGGTGAGCGAGTGCCTTCTGTGGATGACGCTCCGTCTGCCGTGCCAGCAACTCCAGCGACCAGGTCAATTCCGCTGTGTTCGGAGACCGGCCCAGCGCCAGGCGGAAGGCCAGGCGCACGCGCGCTTCTGCCGCAGCGCCCGCCTCACGCGCCACTCGGCTCGCGAAGTGGTCTGCCATCTCGATCACCGAGGCGTTGTTCAGGAGGGCCAGCGCTTGCGGCACCACGGCCGAGGTGGCGCGCAGGGTGCAGTTGGTCGCCATCAACGGCTGATCGAAGACCGCCAGCAGCGACAGATTGAAGTTGCGCCGGGCGTACAGGTACAGGCTCCGTCGCCAGCGGCCTTCCGGCGTTGCTTGCGCCCTGGCGATGACGACAGTCCCATCCGGCCGGCCCTCAATGGGAACGAACGGCCCGCCGAGACCACGATCGAGCTTGCCTGAGACGGCGAGCATCGCGTCGCGAATGATCTCGGATTCCAGACGGCGCAGGCGAGATCGTCCCAGCAGATGATTGTCCGGATCGACCTTCTTCGAGTCGATCCCGTGAGCGGACTGACGATAGACGGTGGAGGTCACGATCAGTCGATGCAGCGGTTTGAGTTGCCAGCCGTTTCGCACCAACTCAGCGGCCAGCCCGTCGAGCAATTCCGGATGCGTCGGCGGACTCCCCGAACGGCCGAGGTTGCCCGGTGTGGCGACGATGCCGCGGCCAAAGTGGTGCTGCCAGACGCGATTGACCAGCACACGAGCAAGCAGCGCCGCCGTTTGGCTGTCCGGCTCCGTCAACGCTCGCGCCAGGGCTAATCGACGAGGCCCAGCAGGAATCGAGCGCGCGGCCAGCACGGCCGGCAGTCCCGGTTCGACTTCCACACCGAGCGATTCATGGTTGCCACGGCGCAGGACGTGAGTCGGTGGCGGCGCGCCGACGTCGTACAGCGCCTGAATCTTCTCGACGTCCCTGCGTCTGGCGCGCAACTCCGCGATCTGCGATTCCAGGTCGTCGTTGAGACGGCGGTCTGCCGGACTCAGCGCGGCAGTCACTTCTTCCTGGCTGACCTTAACCTTTGGCCCCAGTTTCTCGGCGAGGCGCTTCTCGACCTCGCGCCGGAGTGTCCCGAGTTTCCCTCCCAGTTCGCCGGCTCGGCGGTCGAGTTCGGCATTGGTGCGTTTGAACTCCTCTGCCTCCTTGGCGGTTGAGACAACGAGATGCCGGAACTGCGGCTGTAGCCAGTTGGCGGGGTTGTAGGCCGGCGTCAGAAACGCCATCAGGCCGTAATAGTCCTTTTGACGGATCGGCTCGAACTTGTGATCGTGACAGCGAGCGCAGGCGAATGTCAGGCCCAGCAGATTGCTGCTGACAATCTCGACGGTATCGTGCAGGACCTGAAAGCGCTCCAGGGGCCGGTTGCGCTCATAGTTGAAGGTGCCGTCCACGGCGGTTCGCAGGAAGCCGGTCGCTGTCAGTAACTCCTTCTGTTCCGGAGTGAACACGGTGTCTTTCGACCACGGGAAAAGCTGATCGCCGGCGATCTGTTCGATGAGGAAGCGATCGTGCGGCTTGTCGGTGTTGAGTGAGCGCACGACATAATCGCGATAGCGCCACATTCCTTCGCGGGCAGCGCCGCCGTTGACGTCGTTATCGGTCTTGATGGTGTCAGCGTAACCCGCCGCGTCGAGCCAGTGCCGTCCCCAGCGTTCGCCGTAATGGGGCGAGGCGAGGAGGCGGTCGACAAGCTTCTCGTAAGCGTCCGGCGCGGTGTCGGCGAGGAAAGCGTCAATCTCTTCGGGAGTCGGCGGCAGGCCGATCAGGTCGAAGGAAGCGCGGCGCAGGATGGCCAGTCGCCCGGCGTCTGCAGCGAACGAGAGTCCGCGCGCTTCCAACCGCTGCAACACGAACGTATCGATGGGAGTGCGCACGCGATCCGCTTGTTTGACGGAGGGGAGAGGTGGACGAGCGAGCTTGCGGAAAGCCCAGTGATCGCTCTCCTTCGTCCGCGGGACGTCCGTGTCTCTG
>JBBSDR010001016.1:0-3655 GCA_038240465.1 Gemmatales bacterium | reverse complement strand
CGGATTCGGCCTCATTCCTTTCACGGGGAGTGGAACTATACGATATCGCCCCGATAGTAAATTTGTTCAAGTTATTTATTTACAAGTCCTTACGATATCGCCCCGAGAGTAAATTTGTTCAAGTTATTTATTTACAAGTCCTTACCGCTCGGCAATGGCCTGGGCGTCTGACGCCGAACGGAGGCGAAGGCGGTGAACGGGGCATGGGATTGGGGGAAAGAAAGGCCACGAGGGTGATGCTCGCGACACGGCAGGCACAGCAAGCCGCGGCCCGCCGTCAAGGGCATCGAGCCGATGTCGGCGTGCAGGTTTCGGAGCGGTAGGCGAACGAAACCTCTTGCCGCCGACACGGCGAGCGTCCCTTGCACGGCAAAGGGGCCGGCTTGCTACGATTAGCCGCCCGCGAGCAATGGAGGGACTGCTCGGCCTGTCGAACCGACGAAGGCTCGCCAGGTGGCGACCTCGTGGTTGCGCGCCACCAGAAGCCTGGGCACGCTCCCGCGCGACGGGATCGTGACCGGCGCATTGGTGCGTCGCCAGTGCAACGCGAGAGGGATGTTCCTTGCCAGGTTTTCCTCTCAAGTGACGGCCGATCCCGTCACTTTTGGCGTCAGTCCTACAACGCCAGCCGCCTGGCAAGGCAGAGACCGAGTAAATCCATGCACCCTATCGTCGAGCACATCGAGCGAACCGACCTCGTTGCCCTGTGGCTGAATGAGATCCGCATACCCGCGACGTTGCTGCGCTGGGAGTTCAGGGCAGGGACATGCGCGCGGGTGCGGCCAGGCCGGACCTGGCGTGCTGCTCGTCAGCCGGCCGGTCGGACAGCGGAAGCACGAGCGGCTGTTCCTCTGCGACTTCCACCTGGGCTGTCACGTTGGCGAGCACTGGTGCGTCCCCGACCGCCAGCGACGTGCGGCGGACCGGGCGCTATGGCAGGCGACGTGGGACCGGATCATCGGGCCATATGCAGCGCCTCCCGGATGAACCGCTGGACGACACCAAGGGCGAGGTAGCGCGCTCGCACCTTTGCCGGCAGGGTGACGAAGGCCCGACGCGGCCCTGGCACGCCGGCTCTCCGCACAGGCACTCCATCTCCCAATCGTCGTTGCCGCCGACCGTCGTGGAGTAGTCCATCGTGATCTCTACGCCTCGCTCGATGGTGCGGAGGGCGACCAGGTCGAGGTCGTTCAGGATGCCGGCGTTGGGGTGGCAGGAGTGGTTGACGATGACGCCCGGCTCCTCCGTGTTCAGGAAGACGTCGGGGCCGAGCTGCAGGGCGTTGACCTGCTTGTCGCCCAGGGCGACGGCCTGGGCGAGGGTGAGGAGCGGGCCGGTGAAGGTCAGGATGGTCATGCTGGCGGGGATTGTCTCGGCCGCGAAAACGCCGCGGCCGAAGCGGCAGGAGGCGACGAAGATCCTGGCAGCGTCCCCCCTCTCAGTGGGTCTGGACATGAATCGACGAACTCGCGCGCGTGCCAGGTCGCGCAATCGCATTGTACGGAGTGACTGCGAGCCGGCGCGTCGGCAGCATGAAAACGCTGCACGGGGGCCGCACATTTGACGTACGGAAATCGTGAATAATGGTGGAAAAGATGACCGAAACGCCGGAACACTTGGTCTCGGATGGATCGGTCGGCACCTAACAGGCTCCCTTCCGTCCCTCAATGAACCTGCGATCCTGGGCGAATCACCCGGTTCTCGGGCAGTTCGAAGCGACCGATGCCGGCGCGCCGTGGCGGGGCCGAGCATCCCATCACGGTTTGAGCAGGATGGCCTTCGTGACGATCTCGGCAAGTTCGTAGACGCGGGTATCCATCTGGCATCGGGTCGCACCCAGGTCCACGCCTGGCCTGGCGTGCCCGACCTCGTTGCGCAAGCTGGTGTAGATGGTCTCCAAGATATGAGGCTTGTTCGGGCGTCTGTACTTGCGTTTCTCGCTGGTCTCCTGCTCGATGAATCGGTCCACAAACTCTTGCTTCTCCTCGCCGTGCGGTCCCAGGCAGAGGATCGAGAGCAGGCGGTAGAGCGTCATGTAGCGATCGACTGAGTCCTCGGCCTGCATGGCGACACGGTATAGGTCGTGATAGACCACGCCGCGCGGGCTCAGGTCTTCCAGCTCCGCCTTGAGGCTGGCAACGTCCCCGGGCGGGACGGACTTGCTGTCCTTGCCCGAGCAAGTGAGCGGTAGCCCGGCCGCGGCCACCTTCGTAACCATGCCGTCCTTCTCTTCCTCGAGATTTTCCGAAACCAAGAACGGCTCCTGAGCAAGCAGGCCGTACTTCAGAGCCAAGCGGCCAAGAATCGTCCTGCAGATCACCTTCCCCGAGATCTGCGCAGTGTCGGCCGAAGGAGCCGATGCGAACGTGACCGTCACCTCGATCGGGCTCTCCGCGGGGCAGGCGACCACGACCTTATCCACCCACGGCTCCGTGGTTTGAACCTCCAGTGGTTCGAAACTCCGGAAGATGAAGCCCTTCACTTGGGCGCGGTACATCAAGGTTCCTTTGACCACGGCCATGACACGCTCCATGAATGTCGGCGCGCCGCTCGGGGGTGGGTATTGTTACTCGGGCCGAACGACTCCGTTCCCGCCGTGGCCAAGTCATCGACTTTTTTCATATTCTGGGCCGTTGGCTCAATCCTACCGATGGCAAAGTCCGACTTCTGGCCTGCGTCCTTCCCACCTGGAGTTCAAGTGACGCGGCCATTTCCTCGATCAGTTCGCCACGGCGATCACACTGGCCATTGCAAGCCCGCCGGAGTAGGTGATACTGATGAACCACTGGGCAACACCGAGGGCATCAGCCACCTGCCGCGCCCCGTCGATGACGTTGATCGCGGGTGCCCCTGACGGGAGCCGAAGGATCTCAATGCCGTGAACAGTCACCTCGCCGGCGAAGCCGGTCCCGAGGGCCTTGCTGACCGCCTCCTTCGCAGCGAACCGCCCGGCATAGTACCGGGCGTCGAGTGGTGGCTCATCGGCCTGCTCCCGCTCGGCCGCGGAGAAGATCCCGTCTGCCCAGTTCCGCGTCGCGGATCGAAGCAGTCCTTCGATCCGCGAAATCTCGACTGCGTCGATGCCGTGCCCGACGATCCTCATGGCCGCCCTCCCCGGTCATCAGTCCTTGAGCGTGACACTGCGTTCGTCCAGGTTGACGATGAGAGAGCCGCCCCGCAGCTTTCTGATCTGCCTCCAGACCTTGAACCCCTCCACAATCGCCTTTTCCCACTCGCCGGGGGTGCAGACCGACACCTCCAGGTGCGAGGTCATGTTTTTCACCATGCGAAGCAGCTCGGTGCTGACCGACGACTTCCCCTCCAGGAAGTTGTAGTCCCTCGCGTAGGCGAAGATCATCGCCGACAGGCCCTCCTCCGTCGCGATCGCCCGCCCGCCGTCCTCGACACGCTCGACCCCGTCGTACTGATTCCCGTCCCGTCGCTTCACACCCAACAGCTTGCGAACCAGCGGGGACCAGCCGAGAATGACACTCGATGCTAATCGCTCCCAGAATTCGACACTCGGCTTCAATCCCTCCCGCGTCCAGCGTAGGGCGAAGCTGTAAGTGGTTGAGGGGTTGACAGATAAGGCCTGCGTCCTAGGAAAACGGTACTTCAACTCCGTTACCCAGGAGCGCAGGCCATGTGCGTGAAT
>JBBSDR010001015.1:0-3656 GCA_038240465.1 Gemmatales bacterium | reverse complement strand
CGGCGGAGGTGGAGGCGGAGGAACCACCTTCGGCGGGGGCGGAGGCGTTACCGGCGTCGGGGGAGGAACCACCTTCGGCGGAGTTACCGGCGTCGTCGTCCCCTTGGGCGGCGGGGTTACCGGCGGCGTCGTCCCCTTGGGCTTCGGCTCAATGTGCGGAACCTGCGTCGGATGAGGAGGCGCTGTCTTTCGCGGTGCCGTTGTCTCCGGCGGCCGTGTCACCGGCGCCGGCGGCTTCGGTAGATTGAACTTGATGACACGCGGCGCATCGCCTGTCTTGATCGGCGGCATCGCCCGCGCCTTCTCCTCGACCTGTTTCCGCTGCACGGCCACTTCGCGTATCTTCGTGGTGTGTTCCACCACCTGCTTCCGCTGTTCGACGTTGATCGTCTGCAGTTTGACGATCTTCTTGGCCTCGACTTCCTTGACAGGAGTACCGCTCGGATGAGCGAGCGCGGCCAGGACGGTCCCGGCCGAGTTGTCGATCCGTTTCAGCGGCGCCAGCATCGTCACGTTCTTGATGTTCGTCAGGTTGACCGTCTTGTTGACCGTGACGTTCTGCGTCTTCTGCACCGTCAGCTTTTGCACGACGGTCGTCTGCTGGACGAGAGTACGCGGCGGCGGCGCGATTTCGCCCTTCTGGCGAGCGGTGTACAGCCCGCGCAGCGACTCCTCCCAGCGGCGTTCGCCCGCGTTCTCGACGTGGTAATAGTTGAAGTTGGCATCGCGGACATTCCGCGCCGGGCGATAGTCCACCCACGGCACGAATCCCGCCTTCTGATCGCGAGCGCCGAAGTAATCGCCGAAGTGATACTGATGCGTTGATGGCCTCACGAAGAGCGCGCCCAGCAGAGCGTCCGCGGGAATGACATAGCTCGGCCGATAGGTGAAGTTCCGGGCCAGCAGACGCCGTTCGACACGGATCGGCGCGAACAGCAGTCCGCGCTCGTGCAGCGGATGGTCCCAGAAGCCCTCGACGAAAACGCAGCCCGCCGGCGACCAGACGTAATGGGGCGAGTTCCACACCCAGTCGGGCCGATGGGCGAGCCAGAAGCCCGGCCTCCAGACGTGGCGAGTCTCCCTCCAGACCCAGCACCCCGGGATGTAATCGCTGCTGACTTCCGGCTCCGGCGTCACCGGGCCGCGTTCCAGGCTCTGGGGCGGCGGCGGCACATAGGCCAATTCCTCTTGCTGCTCCGGCACCCAGAAACCGCTCACCCAGCGCCAGCCCTCGTCGCTCTCCTTCTGCCAGTTGCCGGCCACCCAGCGGCGGCCGGGAGGGGCCTCGCGCCAGAATCCACTGACCCAGAGAAAGTCCGTCGTCTCCGTGTCCCAGGCCCAGTAGCCCGGAATCCAGACGACATTGTCGCCCTCCGGCTTCTGATCGGGCGGCTCTTCCTCGATGGGAGCGGGCGGTTCCTTGGGGACGAGGGCAGACGCCTTCGGTTGCGAGTCGAGCGGCGACGCATAGGCTTCATGAAGCGGCCCGCGCGCCAGCACCTCGACGCCCTCGCGGTCTTCCTGCGCCCGGGAGTCAGGCGGCGCAACAGCGGCCAGCCAGGCCGCCAGGGCCAGCACTCCCGCGGCCCACGCGATCTTGTGAATTTTCATATCTCTCTCCGTGTGGACGAAACCAGACTCTGTCGCCCTTCAGGGGCAACCTCAAAGGAGGAACGCGGCAGTCGTCCGAAGATGCGCTGATAATGCTCGTCAGGATGCAGGATATCAGGTCCGCGCATCTCGGCGCACTCATTCCTCGGAGGACGTCATTCATCATGCAAAACTCGTGCGCGGCGAGGAGTGAAACTGGCTAATCGGCAATGGAAAGAGGGAAAAGACCGCCACCCGCGCGGAAGATAACGATAGAACGAGAAACGAGGCTCCTCTTGCTGCGCGGCTGAGCCTCGGTCATAGTGGACAGGAAGCCTGTACGGGAGAACGGTGTCGTGATCTCTCAGCCCAGCAGAGGAGGAACAAGATGGACCCTTCTCAGAACAATACGGAAGCAGCGCTCGCCGCGCTCACGGTGGATTCGTCCGGGGTCATCACCGGCGTGAGCCAGGAGTTGTGCGCCGCGGCGGGGCGAAGCGCGGCAGAACTGATCGGCACCGCGCTGGCAGACCTCTTCGGCCCATCGCTCCTGTCCGAGGCAGAACTGCTCCCCGGTGAGATTCGCTCCCGCGCCCGGGTTGAATTCCTGTGCCACCTGTCGCACCAACTGCGCTCTCCTCTGAACGGCATCATCGGTTTCGCCGAACTGATGCACGACGGCAAGGTCGGTCCCGTCTCTGCACAGCACAAGGAGTATCTCGGCGACATCCTCACCAGCGCGCGCTGCTTGCAACGGCTGATCGACGATCTCCTCGGCCTCCCCAAAGACGGGACGGGGAAGCCGGAAACATCGACTCCACCACGACCGGCCTCCTCGTCGAGTTGATAGAAACAATCGTGGCCGGCAAGCCGATTTCCTGTCCCTTTCGGAACCCTCGTGTGATACGGTAGAGTCAGCTTGAAGGTGATTTGCCACGGCAACGAGTCACCAGTTCCGTGGCAGGCCCGTCCCGGGCCGTGGAGAACGCCCATGGACTCCATCGGTAAGGCGACCATCCTGGTCGTCGAGGACAACCCGATCACACGCAAGGTCGCCCGGGTTGCGCTGGCCGCCGAGGGCTTTGCGGTCCAGGAAGCGCCCGACGGCCGGACCGCCCTCGCCCTCATGACGGCCCAGGTCCCGGACCTCATCCTCCAGGACCTGCAGTTGCCCGACATGGACGGGTTCGATCTGGTACACCAGCTGCGTGCCCTGCCCGGCGGCGAGTCCATCCCGATCCTCGTCATCTCGGGTTTCCTCTCCAAACTCGAGCAGGCCCGCAGCCTTCAGGTCGGCTTCACCGATTACCTCTTCAAGCCGGTCGAGCCATCGCAACTGGTCAGCACCGTCAAGGCGTACCTGCGGCCGCGATCGCCGGCCGCCGAACGTCCGGGTGCCGGCTGGCGCATCCTCGTCGCCGATGATGACCCCGTCCAGCTCAAACTGCAAAAGGTCCAACTGGAGCAGTTCGGGTTCCAGGTGTCCGTCGCCGTGGATGGGGTGGACGCCCTGGAACAGGCACGGGCGAGCCTTCCCGACGCCGTCGTCACCGATGTCCTGATGCCCCGGCTGGACGGCTTTCGGCTGTGCTTGACCCTGCGTCAGGATCCGCAACTCGCGCCCGTCCCTGTCTTACTGACTTCCGCTGTCTACACCGAGGAGGCCGACCGCCACCTGGCCGAGCAGGTCGGCGCCAATGCGTTCATCTTGCGCAGCCCGGATTGCCGGGAGGTGGCCGAGGCCCTGTTCTACTGGCTCGGCAAGGCCCCCGCTGCCGTTCGCTCCCTTGCTCCGCTCGCCCAGGGGTGCGGAGCAGAGGAACCTTTCGGCGCGCTGCCGCTGGAAGAGTACACGCACCGAGTCATCCGCCAACTCGAACATCAGGTCAGTCTCAGCGCCAACCTCACCCGCCGGCTGGCGCTGCTGGAGGCCGAACTGGGCATTCTCGCCCGAGTCCTGGAGACACTCAAGACCCAGCCGGAGGCCGAGACAATCCTCGGCGAACTGCTGCACCGCTGCCTGGACGCCGCCGGCATCTCGCGCGGCGCCGCCTACCTGCTCGATG
>JBBSDR010001014.1:0-3656 GCA_038240465.1 Gemmatales bacterium | reverse complement strand
TGCTGCTCATGTTCCGATCGCCTGACGAAGCTGGTCGATCTCGCTTTTCAGCGTCCGGCTGAACGCGGCCAGGTCGGAGCCGTGCATCACGAGATTGCCGCCGGCCTTCGCCCAGGCGATTTCCTGTTCCAGGCTGAGCCAGTAGTGAATGCCCGCGCCGACGTTGTGTTCTCGGGCAATGCGGAAGATGGTCCGCACGGCCTCGTCGAAACGCGGATGGTCGTACCGTTCGGGAATTCCCAGGCTGCACGAGAGATCGTGAGGGCCGATCAGCACCGCGTCGAGTCCCGGCACCGAGCAAATCTCGGCCAGGTTCTCGATGGCCGGCACGCTCTCGATGTTGGCGATGAGGATTTTGTCGCCGTTGCGCTGGTCGAGGTAATCGCGCAACTCCGGTTCGAGCGGGCCGTGGCCGTGCAGGGCGTCTTGCAAGCGCCGGCCCTTGAGAGGCCGCAGCTTGACCGCGCCGGCGAGACCGCGCACCTGATCGGCCGTCTCGAGATAGGGGCCGATCACGCCGCCGGCGCCGGCGTCGAGCGCCTTGCACGCCTCGAACGGATCGTTGCAGGGAAGGCGAACGACCGGAGGCAGGCCGTGGGCCTGGTAGGTCTGACAGATCCACGACAGCGTTTGTCGATCGATGGGCGTGTGTTCGGTATCGACGAAGACGAAGTCGATGCCGATTTGTTTGACGAGGCTCGGCCACAGCGGCGACGTGGACACAATGGCCGAGCTGAACACCCGGCGTCCGTCGTGCAGAGCTTGAATGATCTCCCGGCCGTTCATACGCGAACCCCTGTTGCCGCTTGCGGCTTAGCGGCTGCCCGCTAAGAAAGAGGGAAGTTTTTTCGCCATCGGTCCTCAGTGCAAGATGTACTGCTGCACCACGCCCACGCACATGAGGAGAGTGCCGACACCTGTGAAGCCCATACTGCCATACCAGAAACTGCGCTTCTTCGTCAGCACGGCCATCGAAGACAGAACCAGCCCCAACTCGACCGCCAACTCACCGAGGTCGTAGTAGTTGCCGAGGTGGTGGACGTGAAGGCTCTCCTTACGCAGGTTCGTCGCCTCCACCTCGTACTCGTGAGCCTCCTCCTCCATCTTTGTGGTTTCCTTCTCGTAGCGGGTCGTTTTCAAGTTCCAGGCCTTGATGTCATTCTGGACGGAGAGCCGCCAACCCTCGCTGCTCTTCTCGGGTGGTACACTGGGATGCTCCAGGTCCATGCGCGAGCGCGTCGCTGCCGTCTCGTACAGATTCTGGCGATTCTTCTTCGCCTGGAAGTGGTTCCACTTGTTGGACGCCTTGGCCGATTGTTCGTTGGCCTCCAGTTGCAGGGCCAGCGTTTCCGTGTGCGCGCGATGGCTCAGCAGAGTGACGCAGGCCAGAAGGCCTGCCGTGAAGGCAACCGTCATGGTCACCCAGCGATCGAACGGATCGCGGGCGTGAGCGGCATGGGCGGCGTGTTCGCCGTGTTCCAGGGCTTGTTCGGTGTTGTTCATGGTTGTGGCGCGAAACGAGTCCGGGGAGATGCTGCTGCATCCCGAAGGGGGATGAACCGTCCTGCTGTTGTAGATGACGAGGGCGGGGAGCGTCGAGCCTTTTCCCTGGCCGGGCAAAGTGTTTAGCCGACAAAGGCATTGAGCTTGTCGAGGAACTCCGCATTCGAGTCCGTCCGCGACAGTTGCCTGACAAGCTGTTCCATCGCCTCAATGGGCCGCAACTGGGCCAGCGCCCGCCGCAGGATCGTGACGCGCGGCAGCACGTCCGGCGGCAACAGCCGTTCTTCCTTCCGCGTCCCCGACTGGAGAATGTCCAGCGCTGGATAAATGCGCCGATCGGCCAACTTGCGATCGAGGACCAACTCCATGTTGCCGGTGCCCTTGAACTCCTGAAAGATCACCTCGTCCATGCGCGAGCCGGTGTCGATCAGGGCCGTCCCCATCACGGTGATCGAGCCGCCTTCCTCGAAGGAGCGGGCGCAGCCGAACAGCCGCTTGGGGATCTCCATCGCCCGCGAATCGACGCCGCCGGACATGGTGCGTCCGCTCGTGCCGGCCGTCTTGTTGTAGGCTCGCGCCAGGCGGGTCAGGCTGTCGAGCAGAACAAACACCTGCTGTCCCTGCTCGGCCAGGCGCTTGGCGCGCTCGACGACCAGTTCGGCAACACGGGCATGCGTGGCGGCATCGCCGTCGAAGCTTGAGGCGATCACCTCGCCGCGGCCGGTATCGGCGATCATCCGGCGAATCTCGGTCACCTCTTCGGGCCGCTCGTCGATGAGCAGCATGATGAGGCGCATCTCGGGATGGTTTTTCGCGACGGCCTGGGCAATGTGCTGCAACAGGATGGTCTTGCCGGTCCGCGGCGGAGACACGATCAGCCCGCGCTGGCCCTTGCCGATGGGCGTGAGCAGGTCCATGACGCGCGTGGTGAGCGGTTCCTTGCCGGTTTCGAGGCGGATCTGTTCGGTGGGATCGGTGGCCGTGAGCTGGTCGAAATTGCGGGTGACGAATTGCTCCGGCGGCGCGAGTTCTATGCTATCGAGGCGGGCAAGACGCGGCCCCTGTCTGGCGGCGCCGTTCTCGATGGGGCCAGCCAGCAGCAGCCCTTCGCGCAGCCGATGTTTCTGGATGAGGGCGACAGAAACGTAGGCGTCGTCTGCCTGGGGAAAGTAATTCCGAGCGGGGTTGCGCAGGAAACCGTGCCCTCGTGGGTGCAGTTCCAGCACCCCTTGAGCCGGAGAGGTCATACGTGGCATTGAGTGTCTCTTGGTCGATTGTCGATTGCCGATTGATGATTGTCGATTGTCAGTTGAAGATGGGAGGGGTTCACGGGCCTCTCCTCATTCAATCGACAATCATCAATCATCAATCATCAATCATCAATTCTCCGATGGTTGTCATACCTTGCGGTGCGGTGTGGTCGCTTCAAACGTTCCGTCATCCAGGGGGACGAGCGTGTAGTCGCTGAAGAGGTTGGGGGCCTCTTGCTGCATGATCCGCAGCACCTGGACGGCAAGGAGGCGAATCTCGGTGTCGGCGTGGCGGCTGGCTCGCATCTCGATGAAGTGACGCAGGGCCCGCGCGTTGGCCGTGTAGAAGATCTTCGTCTCCGTGGCATTGGGCAGAACACTGCGAGCGGCCTGACGGGCCATCTTGCGCCGCAGCGTGCGATCCGGCTCGTCCTTGAACTTATTCGTCAATCCTTCGACGAGCTTTACATAAGCCTGGTGAGCATGGGCGACGGCGTCGAGCCAGATGGAGTGTAACCCGGGATCGTCCGCGATGCAATCCGGCTCTACATATTCGGCAATCGACTCATCGACATAGCGCTGGCTCAGTTGCGAAAAACCCGTTCCCGCACGATGTCGGACCAGTTCGTGGGTCAGCGAACGACTGCAGCCGACGCAGATGAAGTTCCAGACCGCGTGTTCCAGGACCGAGCCGTGACCGACCTCCTTGATGTGGTCGAGATACACGCGGTTGCCGCCCGGGCGCGGACGGCTGAACGACATATAGCAGAGACGTCCCGCCACTTCCGCGAGATGCTCTCCCGCCACCTCCGTATCGGTCTGCCAGCTTACACCGTGATCCGCGAGAAACTGATCGATCGCCTCCTGGTCGATGGTCTGCCGACCGACCAGGTAGACGGCCGG
>JBBSDR010001013.1:0-3656 GCA_038240465.1 Gemmatales bacterium | reverse complement strand
GGTATAACGGGCCGAGGCGGGATCGTCGCCATCGACGGAGCCAAAGTTGCCTTGCCCCTGCACCAGCTTTTCCCGCATCACGAAGTCCTGGGCCAGGCGCACCATGGCGAAGTAGACCGCGGCATCGCCGTGCGGATGGAACTTGCCCATCACGTCGCCGACGATGCGCATGCTCTTGACCGTGGGGCCGTCAGGAGCGAGGTGCAATTCGTGGTGCATGGCGTACAGGATGCGCCGCTGGACTGGCTTCAAGCCGTCGCGGACGTCGGGCAAGGCGCGCGAACTGATGACCGAAACCGCGTAGTTCAGATAGCGCCGCTGCGCCTCACTCTCCAGCGATACTGGATGAATCGTTTCCGCCATGAGCAGTCTCCGCCGGCGAGTTGTGGCTCACTCAACCTTTTCATCGTCGATTCTAGCGACGTTCCTGCAACTTTCCCAGGTCAGTTAGTGTTCAGACGTTCACAAATCTGACGAATCGCCCACTCGACCGCCTCTTGGATGACGGGTTCGGCATCGTTCAGAGTCTGGCGCAGGATCGGCAGTGCCGAGGCGTTGCCGATGTTGCCGAGAACGACGGCCGCATTGCGGAGGACGCCGCGCCTTTTCGCGCGCCAGAGGGCCGTGTGGCGATAGCGCTGGCGAAACTCCTCCTCCGAGAGCGACAGCAACTCGACCGGGTTCGCGGGATCAATGTCAATGCGCGCCTCGAAGACGGGATCGCTCGTGACTGGAGCGTCGCGGTTCCAGGGACAGACTTCCTGACAGACGTCGCAGCCGAACAGCCAGTTGCCGATATCCGCGCGCTGTTCTTCCGGGATCGGTCCTTTAAGTTCGATGGTGAGATAGCTGATGCACTTGCGCGCATCGAGAACGCCCGGTTCGGGAAACGCTGCCGTCGGACAGGCATCGAGGCATGCGGTGCAAGTGCCGCAGTGGCTCGCGACATGCGGCGCATCAGGCGTCAGGTCGAGGTCGAGCAAGAGTGCGCCGAGGAAGAAGTAACTGCCGAGGTGCTTGTCGAGCAGCATGGTGTTCTTGCCGATCCAGCCCAGTCCCGCGCGGCGGGCGAAGTCGCGCTCAAGCAGCGGCGCGGTATCGACGACAGAACGTCCCCGGCATCCCGGGACCTGTTCTTGAGTCCATGCGAGCAGCTTGTCGAGTCGCTCCCAGAGGACGTCGTGATAGTCGTTGCCGCTTCGCGCATAGCGAGCGACGATAGCCGGCGAGTCGGGGAGTTCACGCCCACCGCTCCCCGGATTGTAGTTCATCGCGACCATGACTACACTGCGCACCTCCGTCAAAATCGAGGCAGGATGTCTGCGTGCGGCGGCGTTTTTGTGAAGGTAATCCATCTCGCCGGCATGGCCCTGTTCGAGCCAGGCGAGATAGCGCGCGAAACTATCGGCTTCCGCTGCGCGGGCGATGCCCACCCGCGAGAAACCCAGCGTCAGGGCGTGCTGCTTCAGACGTTCTTCAAGAGACGCCATGTTACTTCCAGGGTATCGGACCCGGCGAGCCTCTTGAATAGCGGCAGAAGAGCAATAGTCCATACACGGTATTTCCCCATTGTCTTGAGAGCAATGGGAAACCGCTGGTTCGCAACAGGAGATAGTGTCAATGAGGAAGCTGCTGTGTGGGGCTGTGATGGTTCTCGGCTTGATGGCGGGTGGGGCGCTGAGCGCGAACAGGCTCGCGCTGAAGTCGATTTCCGACATCATGGACGAGGCCCATGATGGTGAGGAGAATTCCCTGCGCAACAAGGTTGTGAACGGCAAGGGAACGGCTGAGGACGCCAAGAAACTGCTGGCCCTCTATGTGGAGCTGAGCAAGAACGATCCGCCCAAGGGCGAGAAGTCGGCCTGGATGAAGAAGACTGACGCCATCGTCGTCGCGGCCAAGAAAGTTGCCGCGAAGCCCGACGACAAGGCCGCGCTGGTCGCCCTGAGCAAGGCCACCTCCTGCGCTGCCTGTCACAAGGAACACAAACCCTGACCGGGAAAATCCGAAACTCGAAATCCGAAATGAAGACAGTCGCTCTCTTTCGGATTTCGAGTTTCGGAACTGAGCGAGGGAATCATGTTGCGACTTCTTCTGATCGCTCCTCTGCTGTTCGTCTGGGCGGAAGCGCCGATGCCGACGGTCCGCGATGCCATGAAGAAGCTCAACGGCGGTCCCAATTCTCTGCACGCGACGCTCGGCAAGGACCTCAAGGACGACGATCTCGACTGGGAAGCCATCCAGGAAGAGACGGCCGAATACGTCAAACTGACGGACGTGCTGCGGCAGAACAAGCCGAAGAAAGGCGAACTAGCCTCCTGGGAAGCGTTCGTAAAGTCGTACAATGCCGACGCGCGGACCCTGGATGCCGCCGCCAAAAAGAAGGACGCCCGCACCACCGCCGCCGTTCTGAAACGGCTGGGCGACTCGTGCATGACCTGTCACAAGGCGCACAGGCCCCGGTGAGACTGCTCGCGTTGCCGTTCGCCTTTTGCAAGGAGGATCCATGCTCGACGGTCCTTCTGTCGTCGCCGCCCTGAAAGCGTGTGGCGTCACGCATGTCGTGTGGATCCCCGACACCGAACTGGGACAGTGGGAGTCCGCACTTGTCTCCGAGCCGGCCCTCAAGTTGGTGCGCGCGTGCCGGGAGGGAGAGGCCCTCGCGATCGCCGCCGGACTGCACCTCGGCGGCAAGCATCCCGTGGTGATGATCCAGTGTACCGGCTTCTTCGAGGCCGGCGACACGCTGCGAAACCTGCTCCACGATCTGAAACTGCCGCTGTTCCTGGTGATCGGCGTGCGCAGCTGGTATGCCCATCAGGAAGCGCGGACGAGCGATACCTGTCCTCTGTTTACCGAGCCGATCGTCTACGCCTGGAAACTGCATTACACCCTTCTCGAAAAGCGCCACACGGCCGACGACCTCGCGCATGCCTACCGCGTGTCCCAACATGAGGATCGTCCGTTTGCCGTGCTGCTGGCGGAGTGACGCTCATGGCGATGTCGCATCAGGAAGCGCTGACCGTCCTGGCTCGCCATCGCGGCCAGCGAATCGTCATCACCAGCATGACCTCGGCGGGCATCTGGCCGGCGCTGTCCGATACACCCCTCGACTTCGCGTACATCCCCTCCGCGATGGGCCATGCTCCCGCGCTCGGACTGGGACTGGCGCTGGCCCAGCCGGAACATGGCGTCATCGTCCTCAACGGCGACGGCTCGACGCTGATGAACCTCGGCTGTCTGGTGACCCTGGCCGCGCACCCGGCCGAGATATTTCTGCTCATCATGGACAACGAGTTGTACGAGGTGACGGGCGGCCAGCAAACCGCCGGCGCGGGGCGAGTCGATTTCGCCGGCATGGCGCGAGCGGCGGGCATTGCTCGCGTTTACTCTTTCGACAATGTCGAGACGTGGAGCGCGGGCGCGGCGGAAACGCTGACAGGCCCGGGACCGGTGGTGATCTGGCTGAAACTGGAAAGCCGGCTCGGCCAGAAGACGCCGAAGCCGCCGCACCCGATGCCGGAGCAGATTGCCCGCCTGCGTCTCGCCCTCATGCCGGCGAGCGGGGTGTGTGAACACCCCGGTAAGGCGACCGGCAAGAGGTGAACTACCCGGTGGGACAGGCGTCTCGCCTGTCCGGACAGGCGAGACGCCTG
>JBBSDR010001012.1:0-3666 GCA_038240465.1 Gemmatales bacterium | reverse complement strand
GCAAGCGACAGGTTTTCTTCGTCCCCGTCGCTTGCGCTCCGGGCTGGTAAGGATCAGAGGTTCGCGATCAGCCGTTCCGTGATCGTCGTCGTGTTACCGTCGCCGCCCAGGTCGCGTGTCAGGCCGCGCCCCTCTGCCAGCGTCTTGCGCACGCTGCCCTCAATGCGGCGATACACTTCCGGCTGGCCGATGTGTTCCATCATCATCGCTGCCGAACGAAGTACCGCGATCGGGTTCGCCATACCCTTGCCCGCGATGTCCGGAGCGCTGCCGTGGACCGCCTCGAAGACGGCATGACGAGTGCCGATGTTCGCGCCCGGCACCAGCCCCAGGCCGCCGACCAGGCCGGCACACAGGTCGCTCAGCACGTCGCCGAACAGGTTCTCCATCACCAGCACATCGTAGCGCGTCGGGTCCAGGGCCAGCTGCATGCACAGCTTATCGACGTGCATCTCCTCGAATTCAAGGAAGGGATAGTCGTCGGCCACCGCACGCGCTGTTTCCAGGAACAGGCCATCGCTCATCGGCAGCACGTCGGCCTTGTGACAGAACGTCACGCGCCGCCGGCCATGAATCCGGGCCAGCTCAAAGGCGTAACGGACGATCCGATCGCACGCCGTCCGCGTGATCAGACGCAGGCTCTCGACGACGCCGGGGACGACGAAATGCTCCATGCCGGCGTACAGCCCCTCGGTGTTCTCGCGGACGACGACGAGATCGACGTTCTGATAGGGGACGATGACGCCGGGCAGCGATTGCACCGGCCGAACGCTGGCGTAGAGGTCGAGTTCCTTGCGCAGACGCACGTTGATCGAACGAAAGCCCTTGCCGACCGGTGTGGTGCAGGGCCCCTTGAGTGCGACGCGATATTTGCGGATCTGCTCGAGCGTCGCATCGGGTAGCGGATCGCCGAGTTTCTCCGCGGCATCGAGTCCGGCGGTTGCCTCGATCCAGCTAATCCGGGCGCCGGCTGCCTGGACGACCGCGCACATGGCGCTGGTCACCTCGGGTCCGATACCATCGCCGGGGATCAGGACGACAGGAGTGGCCAAGTCTTCACCTCGTCGAACAGGAGAGGAATGCTCCCAGAATGAACAGTGAAGCGCCGTTTGTCAAGCAGATCGCCGGGAACGGATGGGAGAGCGCCCGGAAAGGATTTTCGTGGATTGACGACGCTGGCGTCTTGCTTTCCAGACAGTACAATGCACACAATCAAGTTGGGACAGGTCTTCATTGGTCAAGCGCAGGCGCTGGAAGCCGGGATCATCTCATGCAGGCGGTGAAAGGGATCTCCATGGAAAAAGGGTTGTGCTGGGCCTCCATGGGAGTCGCCGGCTTTCTCCTGCTGCTTTTCCTCCTCGACTTCTTCACCGGCTTTCCATTCAGCCAGGTCAGTAAGGTCGTCGATATTCTCGGCGTCCTCACCAGCGGCCTCGTGCTGTATCTGGCGTGGGACGCCTACCGGGACTTGCGCTGATTTCGGTTAGCCGCGACGCGGAGTCCTCGGAGCGGAGCGCGTACCCCGTTATCTCGCCACGCGCACCGCTCGAAGACACGCGTCGCGGCTAACCACGGTTTCGTCACTTCTCCACCGGCGCCTCGCCGACCCACTCGTCCTCCAGACAGTAAAGGACCGAACTCGAACCCTTGAAGACACCCGAGCCGAAGTAGATGCGGCGCTGGTCTCCCTCGGGCGTTCGGCGAACCGTCACGACCGGCGTCGTCAGCAGGCTCGCTCCATAACCCATCTTGCTCTCGCCGCCCTTTGATAGCTCGTCGAAGTGCCAGTAAACGTCACCGGTATGCGGGTCGAGACAGTAAACGTCCCCCTTGAGCGCCGCGATGTAAAGGGCTGATGGCGTATCACTCCAGGCGCCGCGAACCAGAGCCGGCGACGAGACGGTGATGCTGCCGAGGTCCCTCTTCCAGACCAGCGTTCCCTCGCGAGCGTCCAGAGCGTAGCAGTGGCCATCCTGGGAACCGGCATAGACGAGTCCGCCCGCGAACGCCTGCTTCGTGTGGACCGCGCCTTCAACGTCGTAGCGCCAGCGCCGGTTGCCGTCGAAGGCGTCAAGACAGAGGATGGCCCCCTTGGCGTCCTCGGACTTCTCATTGATACGCGTGTTGCCAAGGCCAACGTAGACGAGGCCGTCGTGGATGCTCGGCGAACCCCATACCGGCAGGTCGGCCGTCCGCGACCACACTTGCTTGCCGCTGGCCGCCTCGACGCAGAACACTTCCATCCGCTTGAACGTCTGGCTCTTGCCGCTGCAACAGAAGACGCGATTGCCGACAACGACGGGGCTGGTGTCGATGTGCAGGCCGGTTTGGCGGTTGCCCGGCTCGGGATACTGCCAGACCTTGGTGCCGCTCTTGGCATCGACGCAATACAGCCCCTTGTCGCCGGCCCCGAAGAAGACCCGGCCATTGGCGACGAAGGGAGTCGATTCGACATGGCTGTTGGTCGGGAAACTCCAGAGCTTGTCCTCCTCCTCGCTCGCCGTGTTGAAGGCCCAGTTCAGCTTGCCTGTCGCGGCGTCGAGACAGAAGAGATTGCATTCGTTGTTCTCGTGGAAGCCCTCGCCAATGTAGAGCTTGTCGCCATGAATGCAGGGCGACGAGAACATCTGCTTCATCTTGCCGCCATGATCGAAACGCCAGACTTCCTTGCCCGTCTCACGATTGAGGCAGTAGACGCGGCCAAACTTCTCGAAGGCCGTGAAGTGGATGACGCCGACGTAGACGTACTTGCCGGCGACGACAGGAGTGGAAGCCATGTCGCTCTGGCCTTCCGGCGTGAACTTCCAGACTTGCCGAACGAGTTCTGCTCCCTTCCTTGGAATCGTCAAGAAGTAACTCGAACATGCCGCGGCGGCAATCGGCTGATTTGGCAGCATGAGTGTCACATAGGCGTTCAAGTTATTTCTCGACAGTTCATTTGGGTCCCCCTTCGAGGCGGAACCAAGGTCGCGGCTGCCCTCGACCTCGGCCTTGGCCGACGAACCGCGGGCGGTCAGCACCACGGATACCAGGGCCATGCAGACCAGAACGAGTCCCTCGGTCGGCAGCGCATGGCGCTCGAAGCGTGCCGACTTCGGCAGGAAGGCATACAAGGTACCCACCCAGAAGCCGGCCCCGGTGATCCAGAGGAAGAGCTTGAGGTCCTCGGAACCGGGTCTGTCGAGCAGCAGGAGAGTCAGCAAGCCCGCGAGAGCGGCGCCGCTGAGGACGAGCAGGGTGATCCGCTCCGTCCGCGCCGGCATCACCGGCTCGGTGCATTCGGGGTCGAGGTAGCGCAGTTGGCGTATCCAGGCCCAGGCCGTGCCGGCGAGAGTGATGAGTAAAATCCCCAGCCACAACGTCTGCCCTCGGGTCCACCAGAATTGCTCCGGCCACAGGACGTAGCAGGAGAAGAGCGTGCTGTTGGTGAAGAGGACGGCGACGAGCGCGGCCCAGCGCCGCATCAGGATGGCCACGCCTCCGAACACCGCGGGAAAGAGCAGCGCGAGAATGCCGATGATGCCGCCGGCGGGAAGGCCGACGATGACGCCAAAGACAGGACCGGCGCTCAAGGAGGAAGTAGGGACTTGACTGCGGCTCGCGCCCTTGTCCTTCGGCTCTGGTGCTTTCTCTTTGATTTCAGGCCCGAAGCCCGGCTCCACCTTC
>JBBSDR010001011.1:0-3667 GCA_038240465.1 Gemmatales bacterium | reverse complement strand
CCGGGGGGGGGGGGCGGGGCCGGGGCGGGCCCGGCTGGGGGGGCCCGCGGCGCCAAGAAAACTCCACACCCACCCCCCCCCCCCCCCCCCCCCCCCCCCCCCACGGGGCGAATCGTTTTCACATCTCTACCCATCTGAATAAGACATCTTCATCGCCATCATCTCCCCAAAGAGATTGTCATGCGCCAGCATCACGACATGGGCGGCTTGCCGGCCGGTCCCCTGGATCGCAGCGAACACACCTACGCCCCGTGGGAGAAGCGAACGCACGCGTTGATGCTGCTCCTGTCGGAACCCTGTCGTGGTGTGATGACCGTGGATGAACTGCGCCGCGGCATCGAGACGCTCGGCGAACAGGAGTACGATCGACTCGGCTACTACGAGCGCTGGATCGCCTCCATCGCCGGTAACTTGATTGAGAAAGGCGTCATCACCGTCGATGAGCTGGGCCGCAAACTGGCCGAGATCGAGGGGCGTCAAGGACATCCAACATGAACGCGCGCTTCGGTGTTGGTGCGCGGGTCCGAGTGCGGGTCGCCTTTCCGCCCGGCCACGTTCGCACGCCGTTCTACATTCGCGGCAAGACCGGCGTCGTCGAGCGCATCCTCGGTCCGTTTCGCAATCCCGAGGAATTGGCCTACGGACGCAGCGGCGAGCCGGCCCAGCCGCTGTATCGCGTTCGCTTCCTCCAGCGCGAGGTTTGGCCCGAATATACCGGCTCCAGCGCCGACACCGTGGACATCGAGATTTATCAGCACTGGCTCGAACCCGCCTGATGGGAGGTCCCATGCACGACCACGACCACGATCACGACCATCCGCACCCGCATCGGCATCCGCCGGCGCCTGACGTCAACGACATCCCGGAGACATATCATCAGCGCCTCGAAGCAGCGGTGCGCGAGTTGCTGATCGCCAAGGGCGTCATCACCTCCGATGATGTTCGCCGCACGGTCGAGCGCATCGACTCGCAGACGCCGGCCATTGGAGCGAAGATCGTCGCGCGGGCCTGGACCGATCCGGCCTACAAGGCGCGATTGCTGGCCAATGGCAGCGCAGCGGTCGAGGAGTTGGGTGTCTCGATGGAAGGCGTGCAACTGGTGGTCGTCGAGAACACGCCCGACGTCCACAACCTGATCGTCTGCACGCTCTGTTCCTGCTATCCGCGGCCGGTCCTGGGTCTGCCGCCGGACTGGTACAAGAGCCGCATTTATCGTTCGCGAGCAGTGCGCGAGCCGCGCGAGTTGCTCGCCGAGTTCGGAACGCCTCTGCCGCAGGACGTGACGGTGCGCGTCCACGATAGCACGGCCGACATGCGCTACATGGTGCTGCCGCTGCGGCCGGCCGGGACGGAGAATTTGAACGAGGAAGAACTGGCCACACTGGTGACGCGCGACAGCATGATCGGCGTCATCGTGGTGCGATCCCCCCAGGAGCAACTGCACTAATGAGGATGTCACTGGCCGCTCGGTGACTGAACCCAAGTGGATCGAACGGAAGGAATGATGGCCAAGAAGAGCCACATGACCGAGCGCGAGTGGTTGGCCTGCACCAACCCGATGTCGATGCTGAACTTCTTGACCGGAAAGGCGAGCGAACGCAAGTTCCGGCTGTTCGCTTGTGCCTGTTGCCGTCGAATCTGGCACTTGATTACCGAGCCTGCACTTCAGTCGGCAATCCACATCGCTGAAAAGTATGCAGATGGAAAAGCAACGACAAAAGCAGCAGCCAAGGCAGCAATCGGCTTGGATGCAGGTGCCTCATCCGTCAGGGCCGCAGTGTTTTCCGCAGTCTCCCTGGAAGGGAGGCCAGCCTACGGAGCGGCCATCGCTGCTCGCGGCGCTGTCGTCGCCGCCCTGACACACTCCGAATGGGGTGAGGCCGATGATGCGCCTGCCAGTGAATTTCAGAAACAGGCAGACTATCTACGCGACCTGATTGGCCCGACTGCCTTCCGCTCTGTGCCCATCGAACCGGAATGGCTCACCGCCTCTGTCCGGGCGCTCGCACAGGACTTCTACGAAGAGCGGGCATCCGAGGTACTACCGATTTTAGCGGACGCTCTCGAAGACGCCGGCTGCACAAACGCCGACATTCTGAGCCATTGTCGCATTCCTGGCCCCCATGTCAGAGGCTGCTGGCTCGTCGATCTTCTTCTGAATAAATGCTGAGGGGTGCCATGACGGACTTTGACAAGGCAGCGCGCTTTGCGGCGCGGCTACTCGATCCGCCTGGCTTTCTGCGCTGGATACTCAATGACCTGTCATGGACGGCCTGGCGCTGGACGGGCTGGCTGGATACGCAGACCGTGGCCTTTCCCGGCGAGCCTGACCTGCGACCTGACACCGTGCCGACCTTCGAGCGCACGGCGGCAGATGCACCCCCACTGGCCACAATCATCGAGTTCATGTCGCAACCGCGCTGGATCATCCTGGAGCGGCTGGGCGAGTATGCCTTTCGTCTGCGTCGTGAACTGCCCTATCAGACCGACCCGCGTGTGCCTTACGACGTCATTGGTATCGTGGTGAACCTGACAGGGGCGATGGATTCGGGCAACTGGAGCATGGCTCCGCCGGACTGCGGCGGGTTCGGCTTGTGGAGCAGGACGAAGCCGCGTAACCTGAGCACAATGGACGCCCCATCGGTACTCGCCTCAATCGCGTCGGGCAATGTGGCCCTCTGCATCTTGCCTTGGATCGCGCTGATGAGAGGTGGTTCAGAGCCGGCGACGATTGAGGAATGGAAGCGTCTGGCGATGACGGAGAAGGATGAGGAGAAACGCCGGGTTTATGCCGGTCTGGCGCTGGTGTTCGCCGACTTGCTGGCTGCCTGGACGTCTGGCAAAAGAGTTTGGAGGACTGGAACGTGGAACGATCGCAGGTCACTCTCGAATGGGAACGGCGAGCCGAACTGAGGACAAGGCGAGCTGTTCTACTTGAAGCACTGGAAGTGCGCTTCAATCAAGTTGTGCCTGCCGACATGGTGCAGGTCGTGGAAGCGGAGGCCAACATGGCCACGCTGCACCTCTGGTTCCAGCGTGCATTGACTGCCGCCAATCTCGGCGAGATGCGGGCAACGCTGGGGCTGAATGGCGCATGAGGTGAACGACAACGGCTCACTGTTGGCCGCACTTGATCGTCAGCAGCGTTCATAGCGGTTGCCGGGTAGTCGGCGCACGATCTTCTTCATCTCCATCGTCAGCAGCATCCCCGATAGCGCCGCGACCCCAAGAGCGAGTTGCTGCACCATCTCGTCGAGTTGCTTCGGCCCCTGCGCCAGAAAGTCCCACACACGCCGCTGCGTCTCGTCGAGGTTCGGCGGTGGAGGCGGCGGCGCGGGCGGCGTATTCTTCTCCGCGAGGATGCGATTGGACACGCCCTCGACCTCCTCAAGAACGTCATCCACCCCACGACAGAGGATCGCACCCTGACGGATGAGGGCGTTGGTTCCGCCGCTGCACTCGGCGTCAATCGGACCCGGCACGGCCAGCACCGTCCGGCCCTGGTTGGCCGCGTGTTCCGCTGTGATGAGGGCGCCGCTTCGCTGGGCCGCCTCAATGAGGACGATAGCCTTGCACAAACCGCTGATGATGCGATTGCGCGCCGGAAACAGGGCGGCGATCGGCTCCTGTTTCATGCTCGCCTCGGTGACGAGCGCGCCGTGCTGCT
>JBBSDR010001010.1:0-3669 GCA_038240465.1 Gemmatales bacterium | reverse complement strand
GCGCGGGACTCGACGCTACCCCTCCGCCCTGGAAGTCTGCTGCCGGCTGGCGCAGGACGGCGAACTTCCCTGGGAGGCAGAGGTGCAGGATGTGTCGCTCACGGGCATCTGTCTGCAACTCGATCGCCGCTTCGAGCCGGGCGCCGTCTTCAGTGTGGAAGTCCTCGACGAGCAATCGGGAACCACGCAACTCGGGGCGGTCAAGGTGCGTTGGGTGCGGGAAGTGACCTCGAGGAAATGGAACATCGGCTGTGCGTTCGAGCGCGAGTTGACCGAGGAGGAACTGACGATTTTGCTGGAGAACAAGGCCCGCACGACCGTGATGCGGCCCACGGCAGACGTCGAACGCAAAGGCTCCAGCGGAGCGGCCTGACACGTCTCATTCGCAATAGGCGGCCACAAGAGCGGACAGGCGGTTCGCGGCCCGCGACTCGCTCACGCCATAGTTTTTCGCCACATCCGCGGCAGCGGCGCGCATGGCCTGGTATTCGACCACTTCCAGCGGCACTCCTTGCTCTTCCGCTTCGGCTCGCAAACCCGGTCCACTCAGGACCAGGATGGCGCCGTGAATCGTGACGGCGGCGTCCACCTCGCGAATGCCCTTGCTGGCGAGGAAGTCGTACTGCTGTTGCAGCAGGCACTCGAACTTGTACTCGAATTGATCGTCGGTCAGTTCGCCGGCCTCGTAGCGGCGCAACTGGCGATTGAGACGGCGGGCCATCCGGGGCAGGACCATCTCCATCAACTCTCTGTTCATTGGGGACTCCCGGAAGAGGACATTCGACACGGGGCCGTCCTGGCCGAACGAGGCGCCGGGTTCTCGGGCCACCTTTATTGTAACGCCCATTTGCGACGCCGGCCAAAAGCCGAGGGCATCCGGAGCCGCTCCCTGAAGATTCGCTGGCGAATCACAACGTCGGCAGCGATTGTAGGCCCATCCGCAAGCAGCCCGTTGCATGGCGAGGCCGTGGAGTCGATAATCGGACGCGCCCCTGGTTTCACCCTGTCGCGAGGTATCCCATGCGATTGCGTTCCTGGTTCATCGGCGGCGTGCCGCTGCTCCTGCTGCTCCCCCTGCTCGCCGTCGAGGCGCGCGACAAGGACAAGGAGCAAGACAAGCCGGCTGTCATCAGCTGGAAGAAGACCGTTATCGATACCAAGTTTCGCTCCGAAGGCGCCACCGTTGCCGACGTCAACAAGGACGGCAAGATGGACATCCTGACCGGCGAGGTCTGGTACGAGGCGCCCGACTGGAAGATGCACGAAATCCGCAAGCCGGCCCGCGACTATGGCGACGGCCTGGGCGGCTACTCGACCAGCTTCGCCTGCTGGGCCGAGGACTTCAACGGCGATGGCTGGCCCGACCTGCTCGTCATCCGTTTTCCGGGCGAGCCGTGCTCCTGGTATGAGAACCCCAAGGGCAAGGCGGGACACTGGAAGGAACACCTCGTCCACAAGTCCGCCTGCAACGAATCGCCGCAGTTCGCCGATCTGTTCGGCACCGGCAAGCGCGTCCTGATCATGGGCATTCAGCCGGACAAGGGCGACGGCAACATGGGCCAGATGGTCTGGCTCGCTCCCGGAAACGACCCGACCCAGCCCTGGGAAGTACACCCTATCAGCGAGCCGAGCGCGCCCGGCAAGGTCGTCCCCGGCACCAACCGCTTCTCGCACGGCCTGGGCATCGGCGACATGAATGGCGACGGCCGGCTCGACGTGATTGTACCCCAGGGCTGGTGGGAGCAGCCGAAGGAGGCCGGCGACAAGGCGTGGACCTTCCATCCGCTGAACAACAACGACGCGACGGCCGACCTGTTCGTCCACGACGTCGATGGCGACGGTCGGGTGGACATCCTCGCCAGCTCGGCCCACAAGTACGGCATCTGGTACTATCAGCAGCGCGGCGACAAGGACAAACCGGCGTTCCTGAAGGTAGATTTATTCAAGGACCTGGTGTCCGAGACGCACGCGATGCACTTCGTGGACATCAACGGCGATGGGGCCAAGGATCTGGTGACCGGCAAGCGCTGGTGGTCGCACGGCAAGGGCGAGCCGGGCAGCGACAAGCCGGCGATGCTCTACTGGTTCGAGGCGAACAAAAACCCCTCGAAGGAGCCTCGTTTCACGCCGCACGTCATCGACAACGACTCGGGCATCGGCACGCAGTTCTGGGTCGGCGACTTCAACGGCGACAAGCTGCCCGACATCGTCACGTCGAACAAAAAGGGGACGTTCCTGTTCGAGCAGGTGCGGGGCAAGTAGGTCCTTCCGCCGCTTGCGGCTTAGCGGATTCAAGACCGCCAAGCCGCAAGCGGCCCTTCTTCACCTCGTCGCGGCGCGCCTCAATCGATCGCGGATAGCGAGCCAGGCCCCTTCCTCCGGGGGCGCCTCGACGATAATTCGGTCGAACCCTTCTTCGTCGAGCGCATGCAGCGTTGCATAGAGCGCCGCGGCGTAGCGTCCCGGATCGGCCGGCATGCGAACGATCCGCGCATCTGAAATCTCTTGTCCCTCTTCGCGCGTCAACCAGACGATACGCAAGCCGGCCCGCACCAGTCCATGCACATACTCGTCATTCCTGCCCTCGACCAGATCCAGAGGCGTTCGCGGGGCGTAATGGCGTGCCAGCATGCCGGGCGAGGCCGCGATCTCGCCGCTGACAGGCTTCACGACATGCTCGATTGGGCCGACAATGGCCTCGATCTCCGCCGGAGTCACGAGGCCGGGACGCAGCAGACGCACCGGTGATACGCTGACATCGATCACAGTCGATTCCAGTCCGCCCACCGTCGGCCCACCGTCGAGAACCAAATCGATGAGGCCATCGAGACCGCGCAGGACGTGCCACGCCAGCGTGGGCGACAACTCCATCGAGCGATTGGCACTCGGAGCGGCGATGGGTATCCCGGACGCCCGCAACAGCGCCAGCGCGACCGGATGGGCGGGTAGCCGGATCGCGACGGTGGGACCGCCAGCCGTGACGACATCCGGCACCGCATCGCGCCTCGGCAGCACAAGGGTCAGCGGACCGGGCCAGAATCGCTCGGCCAGCCGCGCCGCCGTCTCGGGCCAACTCGAAGCCAGCGCGTGGACCTGATCCAGTTCCGCGATGTGGATGATGACAGGATTGCTCGCGGGCCGGCCCTTGGCGATGAAGATGCGCTGGACTGCGGCGGCATCGAGAGCGTGAGCGCCGAGTCCATAAACCGTTTCGGTCGGAAAGGCGACGAGGCCACCTTGACGCAGCACCTCGGCGGCGCGGGCGATCGAATCCGGATCGGGAAGGAGAGGATCGACAGGAAGGACAGAAGTGATCACGGCGGCATCTCGCTCGAGGCGCAGCGCTGTTGGCCGCGCCTCGAGCGGCGGAGGAACTCAACGGCGCTTCAGATAAACTTCGCGGACCCCGACATCGTAGCCGGCGCCGGCGCGGAAGACGTTGAACTTCGTCTCGTGAATCCTGTCCTCGTCCTTGGGAGTCAGGCGGTATTTTCGAGCGGCGTAGTCCAATTCGAGTTCGAGCAGCCTGTCTTCGAGCTTCTTGGGGAAGAAGGCGACAAAGTAGGGCGGCTGTCTCGGCTGATGGTGCGGCATGACGGAGAACAGCGACTGGACGGAGTCGGGTTGACTGTCGATCCAGTAGATGAGGCCGAGTTTTGTCACGTCCCT
>JBBSDR010001009.1:0-3674 GCA_038240465.1 Gemmatales bacterium | reverse complement strand
GGCCAAGGTGTCAGGGGAATAGCAAGGGGATAGGTTTCCACTACAGCGTCAAAATGGCCTTTTCACTACGGTGAACTCCGGGAATTTGAGGGTGGCGAGGTCGAAAATTCTGGAAATTTTCGCCCAACTGCGCAACATAGGTTAGAATGGCACTGTTCCAGCCGCGACGTTCCTGTAATGGCAAGGAACCCCCCATGACCCACATTGCTCTCGACTCACAGGATGAAGCCGTCAAGCGGTTCTTTCTGTCGCTGCCGGTCGATCCGCAGGGACCATCCTCGAAGTCAACGGGCGGACATTCCGCGTGCAGGCGCTCGCCAATGGCAACGAAGAAACACCTGGCGACTGGACCGAGGCGAAGAACCATCGTCGCTGTCTGCTCATCGAAAAGGAAGTGGACGGCGTCATTTCCCCCGAGGAAGCGATTGAACTGGAGGATTTGCACGCTCAATTGCGCCGCTATCGCCGCCATGTGGCCCCGCTTCCCCTGGCCGAGACGCGACGGCTGCTTGAGGAACTGGAACGCAAAGCGTCGCAGGCGAACCCATGCCGCCCTTCATCTATCCCGATGGCTCGCTGACTCGACGGCACGGACCGGCCGAAGGAACAAAGGCGTCAGCCACCAAAAACTGCTGAAGGGAGAACGGGGTCACGAACCGGCACGGACAAGTTCCGCGCCTCCTTTCCAGGACTGCAGTTATTCATCGGGAAAGATTTCCCCCAGCACTCCCATGAACTCATCGAGTTGAAAATCGTCGCCGAACAGCGGGTGCTCGCGAAGACGCAGAACCCCGGCCGCCGTCCGGCTTCCGAACTGGTCCCGCACGATCCTTCGAGCCCGCCCAACATGCTCGTTCCCCCTCATAGAAAGCCCCAGGGCTTTCCCACGCTCGTATTCTTCCTCGGTCATCATCCCCACAATGGCGTACACGTCGATGGCGTGCTGCCGTTCCTTGTCCCGCTCCTTCTCCATGATCTCTTGATCTTCCGCCTGCTCCGCGTTCTTCCTCCGGTCGTCAAACGCGTGAAGTTTCATCATCAAGTAAGGCGAGCGGCAGGTTCAAACATACCCGGTGGGACAGGCGTCTCGCCTGTCCGGACAGGCGAGACGCCTGTCCCACCGGGTAGTTCACCTCTTGCCGGTCGCCTAAGGGAATGCCTCGGGGACGAAGACCGAGCCGCTGTACGGCTCGCCCGTCGAGCGATTCCCGGTCACCGGGACTGTCAGCGGTTCGTTTTCGATGCGGACCGCCTCCTCGACCGCGTGCGCGTGGAACTTGATGTTTCCCCTGGGTCGCACTCGCGGCATGCTGACGTCGAGGCTTTTTCGTGCCTCGCCCAACGGGCCGACCAGCACGTCGATCTTCACCTGCTGAATCACTCCGGCAATGACGACCTCGCGCTGCCACTGGAGGTATTTCGCCGCCTCAACCACGGTGTATCCAAGGCGGTCGATTGCATCCGCAACTTGCCGCGTCCGCCCCAGATCGACGAGTACTTCCGTGCCGAGGAAAATATCGAGATCGTTCGTCGAGCGCGGCGCCGGAAGCCGCTCGAACAACGTCTGCTTTCCCGTTGTCTCCAGGTATCCGCGCTTGAGGTACAACCCGAAGCCGCCGCCCACCATGAGAGGGATGTCTCGGCCGTCGAGTTCGTGCATGAGGTCGAGCAGGCTCGCCGTCAGTTGGTCCATGCCGTCACTCCTGCCCACGGGCCGCCTGGTCCAGGGGTCCAAGGATCGTTCCCCGCACCTGGTCCGCCGTCTCCTTCTCGCGCTTGTCCCCCTTCATCAGTTCCAGGTACGCCTGGATGGGCGACGCCACCAGACCCGGCCTGCGATCGAAGTATACAAAGCTGTCCCCCGTTTCCTGGAAACACACGTTCGCGAATCGGTCCGTCTCGCGCAGTTCGCCGCCCAGGCCGGCAACGGTCTTGTCGAGGTCGGTACAGTAAAAGGACTGCACCGGCTCGCGGGCCATGACCGCATAGGCTTCGACCGAACTCACCCCGGTAAAGACAACCCCCGCGCCGCCGGCCGCTTCCCTTTGAGTGAGGCGCTCGCGAAGTTCCCCCACCTTCAACCCGCACTTGGCGCGGAATGTACGGCTCACCTCGGGCGGCACATAGTTCTCGGCGAGGAGGTTGAGGAGCTTTTCCGCCTGAAGGAGGTGGAGCCGGCGGGCAACGGGCGACTCGCCGCGGCTGCGCTCGAGGACGAGGTCGTCCTCCAGGCGCTTGCACACCTTCGAGACCGTCGCCAGGGTGACCGCCCCGCCGCGCCGCCGAATCTCCTCCAGCGCCCGGTTGACCGAGGCGAACTCCGGGACAAGTAAGAAAACGCGGCCCACAATGGAACTGGTCTTCCGGTAGACGTTTTTGATGGCCCCCTCCCAGCGGAAGCGGTTCGGGAAGCCCGTTCGCAGGACCAGGAGTTCCCCCGGCACCACCACCACGCCGTTTCCACAGAGGTCAATCCCGCTGACGCCCTGGGCCTCCAGTTGCAGGAGCCATTCCTCTCCGAGATAGGGCACCAGAATCAGGGGGAGCGCGTCTGCCAGAGCGGCGTACCTGCGAGCCTGATCGATCGCCGTTGCCACGACCTTCGGCGTCCAGAGGCTCTTGACTTTCACCGCGAAGCGATACCTTTTCCGCTGCAGCCGCAACACGATCAAGGCATCCAGTTCTGCTTCCCCGCTCGTTTCAGCGAGAGCCGGCCGCGTCCGCACCTCGGCCACCTTGAGCGGAGGGAACTGGAGTTCCTTCCGCGCGAATGCGATCATTTCCACTTCCGAAATCGATTTCCTCGAATTCATTGCTATCCTGCGCAAGAAAACTGCATAATCTGGGAAATATCAAAGGCAGTTGTCCCATCGTACTCTCATTTCCCACGCAGGAAAACGGCGAATTTCACGAAATGGCGAATAAGACGTATGCCGAGGAGTGCGTCTCCCTTGTCGGGATCTCCTCAAGACGCACAAAGGTGCCAGGACTCGAAAGGGTGGAGTGATCGCAAAAAATCGCTCTTCCCTGTCCGCTTTCGCGCACCCCGACCGATACCGCTCTCTGACCAGGGGTGCGGCGGTGAGTGACGGAATGAATCGTGCGCCATGTTAATGGATGCGCGTTGCGCTGGGTAGCCGCAATTCCTTCAGGCCCCCACATTCCTCGATTCGCCTCCGAGCGATGGGGCGGATGCCGTTGCCGTAGGCAATCCATCTCCCTCTCCGATTCGTCTAACTAGCGAATGGTGCGATCGACCATCACTCGAAAGGGGATGACCTTATGCGACGAATACTGCTCACTCTGGCCCTGCTGCTGTGCGGGGCAACCCTGGCCCAGGCACATGGACTGCTCATTCCGGAAGAGAAGACGCTGCCGCCGTTGGCGATGCTCAACCACAAGGTGACGATCAAGGTCGAGGATCAGGTCGCCGTCACTCGCGTCGAGCAGACCTTCCGCAATCACACTTCCCGCCAACTGGAAGCCACCTACGTCTTTCCCGTGCCCAAGGGAGCCAGCGTCAACAAGTTCACCATGTGGGTCAATGGCGCCGAAGTCAAAGGCGAGATGGTCGAGGCTGCCAAGGCTCGCGAGATTTACAACGCCATCGTCCGGCGCACGCAGGACCCCGGACTGCTCGAATACATCGGCAGCAACCTGCTGCGGATGCGTGT
>JBBSDR010001008.1:0-3676 GCA_038240465.1 Gemmatales bacterium | reverse complement strand
TGCATGCCGCCCATCTGCATGCCGCCCATCTGCATGCCGCCCATCTGCATGCCGCCCATCTGCATGCCGCCCATCTGCATGCCGCCCATCTGCATGCCGCCCATCTGCATGCCGCCCATCTGCATGCCGCCCATCATGCCCATGGGCATGACCATGTTCGTCATCCCGCCCGACTGGGTATTGACGACCTTGATCATCGGGGGGCTGACGGTCGGGAACACGGTGCGGAACCGCTGGGCGTGCGACGGCACGCCGAGAGAGAGAAGCAGCGCACAAACGAGTCCGGTCACGAATACGATCGACCGAGTTGGCATGACAGTTCCTCAGTTCGAGAGAACCCCCGAGTGTGCGCTAGCTGCAGCGCCTGGCCTGGCACCAAAAGTCCGAGGGCGATCTCAACTCTTCCCATGAACGGAAAATCAGCAACCGTTCAAAGCAAGATCGCCTTCTCCTATCAATCTTCCAATCGAAGTTCAATTCCGTCAAGTAAATTTCGCTAGTGCGACGAGAACTCGGCTCATCCCGGGAGTGTCAACTCGAACGTTTCGTCGTCCCGGAAGCGGCTCGACTCGGGATCAAAGACCCGGCGAACGGCGTGCAGGTGCTGGCCGGTCAGGGTGTAGTCGCCGTAGGACCACAGCCGCGACTGGGTGGACGAGCCGGCGCAAATGACCGGAAAAGGCGTCAGCGACGTCGAGAGGTGCTGGAAGGCGCGATGCAGATGGCCGTGCAGCCACAGGGAAACGCCGCCCCGGCTGGCGACCTCGGCCAGGTCGCCGGCGTCGAACAGACGATGCGTCGCCGGTTCGAGCTTGCCGCTGGCCTTGCACGCGGGATAGTGCGTCACGAGGATACGCGGGCCGCCATCCAGTCGCTCCAGCAGCTGTGCCAGTCGTTTGAGTTGTTCCGCGCCGACGATGCCGCTGGCGTCCCAGGCCCAGCGATTCGGTCGGGCCGAGTTGACGCCGATCAGCCAGGCATGGCCAACGCGCTGGGCGAACGGATAGATCGAGCCGTCGATGCGTTCGCCTTCCATCCAACGCGCGAAGTGCCGCTCGAAATCGCCCGACGAGGCGGCCCGGCGGGTGCAGTAATCGTGATTGCCCGGCACCGCGATACCCGGCAGGGCCTGCAACGCGAGCATGCCGGCGGCGCGGGCAATCTCTTCCTCGAAACCGAGGGCCGTGGCGTCGCCGGAGAAGACGACGCGGTCGGGCCGGCGCAGCTGCAATTCCTCGACGAGGGCGGCCAGAACGGTATCGGTATGGCGAAAGCGCCGCCCCCGGCCCAGCAGCCGCAGGTTGAGCCAGGCGACCAGGCGTTTGTTGAGCCAGTCGTCGGCGCGCCAGCGGCTGCGAGCGCTGACGTGAATGTCGCTGATGTGGGCGAGACGAATACTCTCCATGGACCCATCCATCAGGCGTTTCGTTCGCTGGGTCGAACAGGTATGATACGAAGAACCGTACCAGCCCGGAGCGCCAGCGACGGGGTCCTTCGCGAAGAGAGAGTCCATGTCGATTGCCGGCATTCTCGGTCCCGATGGCGTCATCGCTCGCCGGATGAACCGTTACGAATCCCGCCCGCAGCAACTGCACATGGCCGAGGCCGTCGCCGAGGCCATTGCCGAGCCGCACCACCTCATGGTCGAGGCCGGTACGGGAGTGGGCAAAAGCTTTGCCTACCTCGTCCCGGCCATTGAGGCGGCCATTGCCGGCGGCAAAGAACACAAGGTCATCGTCTCGACGCACACGATCAGCCTGCAAGAACAGCTCATCAAGAAGGACATTCCCTTCCTTCGTTCCGTCATGCCAGCCGAGTTCAGCGCTGTCCTCGTCAAGGGACGGTCGAACTATCTGAGCCTGCGCCGGCTGCGCGTGGCCCAGCAGCGCGCCGGCACGCTCCTGGCCGATCCCGTTTCCGGCCGGCAACTACAGCAGATCGGCAAATGGTCGCGGCAGACGCAGGACGGCAGCAAGAGCGACCTCGATTTCCAGCCCCGGTCCGACGTCTGGGACCTTGTCGAGAGCGACTCTGGCAACTGCCTGGGCCGGCAGTGCATCGACCATCCGAAGTGCTTTTACTTCAAGGCCCGCAAGGCGCTATTCGGCGCGCATGTGCTGATCGTCAATCACGCCCTGTTCTTCAGCGACCTCGCCGTGCGCCGTCACGGCGGCAGTTTCTTGCCCGACTACAAGACCGTCATCTTCGACGAGGCCCACACGCTGGAAGACGTCGCCTCGGAACACATGGGCCTGAAGATCGGCCGCGGCTCCATCGACTACCTCCTCAACAAGCTGCACCATCAGCGGACGCATCGCGGCCTGCTGGCCTCGCTCGGCACCGGCGAAGCGCAGCGTCAGGTCGAGACGACCCGGCAGGCAGCCGAGCAGTTTTTCCGCACCATCCAGGACTGGATGGCGCGCCAGCCTCGGCCCTCGTTTCGCGGCGGATCGCCTCGGCCCGCGTCGGATACGCTTCGTGTCCGCGAGCCGAACATTGCTGGCGATCCGCTGTCGGAAGAGCTAATCAAGTTGGCCAGCCGGGTGACCGAGACCGCGAAAAACTTCGAGGACGAGGCGCGGATCGAGTACACCTCCATTGCCGATCGCTGCCTGGTCATCGCTCAGGAACTTCGTCAGTGGCTTGGCCAGGAGTTGCCCGGCCAGGTCTACTGGATCGAGACGGGCGGCGCCGACGGCCAACGTCTGTCTCTGGCCAGCGCTCCGATCGACGTTGGTCCGGTGCTGCGCGAGTTCCTTTTCGAGCGGGTGCCGAGCGTTATCCTGACCAGCGCCACGCTATCCATCGGCGGCCGCAATGGCTTCGGCTTCTTCCAGGAGCGCCTTGGCCTGAGCGAGACGAAAACCCTCCAACTCGGTAGCCCATTCAACTATCGCGAGCAGGCGCAGTTGCACCTATTTCGCCGTATGCCCGATCCGTCGAGCAACCCGCAAGGCTACGACGATGCCGTCGTCGAGCGCATTCCGGAGTACGTCCGGCGCACTCAGGGACGGGCGTTCGTGCTGTTCACGAGTTACTCGGCGATGCAGCGCGCGGCCGAGAAGTTGCGGCCGCTCTTCGAGAGCGAGGGGCTGACGCTGATCAGCCAGGCGGACGGCCAGCCGCGCATGCAGATGCTGGATCGTTTCCGCACGACCGAGGGAGCGGTGCTGTTCGGCGTCGATAGTTTCTGGCAGGGCGTCGATGTGCCGGGCGATGCGTTATCGAACGTGATCATCACGAAGTTGCCGTTCGTGGCGCCGGATCGGCCGATTTTGGCCGCGCGTCAGGAGGCGATTCAGGCAGCGGGCGGCCAGCCGTTCATCGACTATCAGGTGCCGCAGGCGGCGATCAAGTTGAAGCAGGGATTCGGGCGTTTGATCCGGACGATGAGTGATACCGGCCTGGTGGTCATCTTCGATCCGCGCGTGCTGACCAAGGGTTACGGGCGAACCTTCTTGCAAGCCCTGCCGGACTGCCGCCGCTTTGTGGATGATGTGGAAGTATCCGAGGAGCCGTCTCTGGTCTGAGCGGCTGGATCGCCAGGGGTGCCTTGGCGTGGGGGGCGGCGGGGGCGTGGCGGGGTATGGGTCCAAACCGCACCCCGACGCCGGGGCCGGGGATGGGTCAAAACCCGACCCCGGAGCCGCGGCCGGGGTTCGGGCAAAACCGCCCG
>JBBSDR010001007.1:0-3677 GCA_038240465.1 Gemmatales bacterium | reverse complement strand
GGACGCGCCGGCCATCCTGGGAGGGAAGGAAAACTGGCCGGACGATCTGCTCGCCGTGGCTGCTGCCGACCTGGACGGAGACGGACTTCCTGATGTTCTGGGATGGTCTGAGGAAAAAGGACTGCAACTGCGCGTGCAGCGAAAGAACAATCGAAACGGACTGTTCATCGAGGTGACCGGGCATCGGCGCGTCGAGCCGGCTGGAAACATCGTTCGCTGCAACGCCGATGGCATCGGCATTCGTATCTCCGCTCAGGTTCGCGATCACTGGACAGGCCTGGAATACGGTTCCCTCTGCGCCGGTCTTGGCCATTCGCGGACACCCCTGGTGCTCGGACTGGGTACGCACTCCCAGGCAGAACTTGTCCGCCTGCGCTGGCCGGACAACTGCTGGCAAGCCGAATTCAACATCGCCGTTGGACGCCCCCATCACCTGCACGAACAAAACAGGAAGATTGAGTCCTGCCCAGTCCTGTTCACCTGGAATGGCGAGCGATTCGTCTTCGTGACCGACTTCCTCGGCGCCGGCACTCTGGGCGAGACGCAGCCCGACAGCACTTATCGCATGCCGCACCCCGAGGAGTCCGTCAAGATCGAGGCTCATCAACTCCAGCCGAAAGACGGTGCCTTCGTTCTCAAGATCGCCGAACCGATGGACGAGGTGACCTACCTCGATCGTGTTCAGTTACTCGTCGTCGATCATCCGGAGGGAGCGTCCGTCTACCCCGACGAGCGCATGGCAACCGATGGAACGCAGCCGACCCAGGACCTGCTCGCGTTCGACAAACCGCTCTATGCCGTCAAGGCGACCAATCATCGCGGTAAGGACGTCACGAACAAGTTGAAAGCCCGGGACCGCGACATGGTCGATGAGTTCGCCTGGCGCGCGTGGATCGGCTTCGCGGAGGACCACTGGATCGACCTCGACTTCGGCGACCAACTCAAGGACGTTACGGCGAACGATACGCTCTTCCTCTTCGCGGCGGGATCGGTCGAGTACGCCTATCCCGAATCGATCTGGGCCGCGAACCAGGCGGGGGTCGCCATGCAGCCGCCCGTCCTCGAACGCAAGGGGGCAGACGGCAAATGGACGAAGATCGCGGAGATCGGCTTCCCCGCCGGCATGCCGCGCATGATGTCGTTTGACTTGACCGGCAAGCTCAACGGCCTCACTGGCCCGCTGCGGCTGCGGACGAACCTGCAAATCTTCTGGGACCAGCTCTTTCTCGCGCGGATCGTCGATCGGGTGCCAGCGCCCTTGAAATCGCAGGAACACAAGCTGTTTCGTGTGACGCCGCTGGAGGTGGCATCGGCCCGGCTCTACGCGCGCGGCTTCATGCAGGAATACTCGCCCGACGGCAAGCTGCCTACTCTGTACGATCACGACCGCCTGGTGCCGACGCCGGCCAATCGCCTGTCGGGCAAGCTGACGCGCCATGGCGACGTGACGGAACTGCTGCGCGAAACGGACGACCGCTACGTCCTGATCGGACCGGGCGACGAGACGGAAGTCAAGTTCGACGCCCGCTCGCTGCCGGCCTTGCCGAAGGGATGGAAACGCAGTTATGTGCTGCGAACTTGGGGCTACTGCAAGGACACCGGCCCATTCACGGCGACCGGCGACACGATCGAGCCACTACCTTTCCGGGCGATGACGACGTATCCGTATGGTCCGAAAGAGAAGTATCCCGATACCCCCCTGCATCGCGAGTATTTGCGGCGTTACAACACCAGGCGGGTCGGCCCCTGACCACAGCTCCTGACGCTGCGGTTCCGTCCTGGGGGGTATAGAATGAGGTCGGGTGTTCAAGATTCGAGATTTTTGAGGACTGGACCATGATCGACACTGCTACTCAAAAGCCCATTCAGGTTTTGCTCGCCGAAGTGAGTGGACCGTACCTCTGGGTTTCGGTGGACAACATCGACCGGGTGCGCAGAGTTCTCGAGGCCCATGAGGTGTCGTTCTGGGTCTCTCACCATGCCATCGCGGTCAATGGCAAGCCAGCCGTGACCGTCATTAATATCAAAAAGGGGACTAACCCGGACACGGTGCAAGGCTTCCTCGACCAAGCTGTCTGAAAGGGAATCTGATGCCCGTAGCGGATGACTTTCGGGCGCTCGCCGATCAAACGATTCGCGAACTCGACGCGGTCCACGATTTCTACGACCACTCGCAGATCGTGTGGCTATCTTTTCAGGTTCAGGCGAGCGAAGGCTACAAGGTTGCGTTCACCAACCTGGCCACGGGAAACGCGGTCGATCAGGATGGATTAGTGCGTCTGTCGCCGGACTACACCCGAATCTATCTTGCGACGTTCACGTTTCGGCACATCATCTCCACGTTCGAGGTCTTTCTCTTCGACTTTCTGCATCTGTTGTTCCAGCACAATCCCTGGCCTTTTGCCAGGAAGCAGTTGGATTTCGAGACCGTCTTGCTGGCGAGAGATCGAGAAGAAATTATCTCCAGCGTAATCGTGAAACAACTGAACGACCTGAAGTACGACAGGCTCCGCGAGTGGTTCGAGGCGATGAACAAGGCAGTCGCCCTGGGATGCCCCAGCAGCGACGAGATCGATGCACTCTCCGAAGTGAAAGCCACGCGAGACATTCTCGAGCATAATGCGGGAGTGGTAAATGAAACTTACCGCCGCAAAGCCGGAACGAAAGCTCGGTATTCCGTCGGCGACCGTATCGAGATTGAGGACGCCTATCACCTCGAAAGCTGGCGGCTGATCAAGAAGGTCGTCGCGGACATTACCGCGGCTGCCCTCGCCAAGGTCGGGAACTCCTGAGGACGAGCGAAGTCCGAGGCTTCCGGAAGAAGCCTGTTTCGCCATCCTCACCTCTACCCGCCGAGCATAATTCCTCCTCAATGGGAGGGATGGCACGACTGTTCGCGCGTTCAGAGCAAGGCGCTTTTCATTGGGGAGGATAGAGATTCATCTGTCACGATATTGTAACAAGCCGAGTTTGCTGGACGGCAGACAATCGCTTTTCATCCGGCTCTCGTCATAATGATGGACGAAGAGGCTTCACTCAGGAAAGGGGTCCCCCCATGCGACGCTGTCTGCCCATTTTCGCGACCGTCTTGCTCTGGAGCAGTTCCGTGCAGGCGCACGGGCTGCTGATTCCGGAAGAGAAGACGCTGCCGCCTCTGGCCATGCTCAACCACAAGGTGACGATCAAGGTCGAAGACCAGGTCGCCGTCACTCGCGTCGAGCAGACCTTCCGCAACCATACCTCCCGCCAACTGGAAGCCACCTACATCTTCCCCGTCCCCAAGGGCGCCTCCGTCAACAAGTTCACCATGTGGGTCAATGGCGCCGAAGTCAAAGGCGAGATGGTCGAGGCCGCCAAGGCTCGCGAGATTTACAACGCCATCGTCCGCCGCACGCAGGACCCCGGACTGCTCGAATACATCGGCAGCAACCTGCTGCGGATGCGTGTCTTCCCCATCCCGCCCAACGGCGATCAGAAGGTGGCCCTCGCTTACACGAGCGTCGCCGAGCGTGAGAGCGGCCTGGTCGAGTATGTCTACCCGCTGAAGACGGACGGCAAGGCAACGCAGACGCTGGAAGAGTTGTCGGTCACGGCCGACATCAGCAGCCAGCATGGCGTGTCGAATGTCTACAGCCCGACGCATGCGATCAGCCTGAAGCGTCGCAACGACAAGCAGG
>JBBSDR010001006.1:0-3677 GCA_038240465.1 Gemmatales bacterium | reverse complement strand
TCAAGACGGCCCTGGAGCGAGCGCTGAGCCTGCGCGGCAAGATGGCCGTGACCCAGCGGGAAATGCAGCAGCAGGAGCGGCAGTTGCTGGTCATCACGCAGGACCAGGACCGTCTGCGGAAGAACATCAAGGAGATGCCTCCCGAGGCAGTCGCCTACAAGCGTTATCTGAAGAAGTTCGACGATCAGGAGACCGAGATCGAGCGCCTGCAGAAGCTCATCAAGGAACTCCAGGACAGCGAACACGCCGAACGCAAGAGCTATGAAGCCTTCCTCTCGAATCTCTCTGTCGAGTGATTCTTCGCCGCTTGCGGCCAGGCGGGTCCAACCGCCAAGCCGCAAGCGGCAGACTACCCTTCTTGCCGCGTCAGTTGTTGCCTCGATTTTCTTTCCTGGCAATCTTTTCGCGCCATAATCGCGACAAACCACCCATTCGCGGCGGATGCGCGTCCCGACGTCTGCGCGGGTCTTGCGCAGAACGGCGACAGTCTTTTTGTCCAGCGAAGTGCTATCGATCGGGAGAGGAGTCCTGGCGTTGGGGGCGGGATTGACTGGTGTGGATGGGTTCGGTATAGAGATCGGTCGCATCTCTGACCGGCTCCCTGGATTTTCCGGTCCCGCTTTCCTTTTACGGGTTCATCTCCATGAGCCGAAAATCCTTCCTGATGGCGGTGGGCATCGCCCTGGCGCTGGTCGGCGGCACCGCGGCGGTGCTGGTCCTGCTCATCCGGCATGAACCCGCAACCTATCGCCGGGCCTCGATCCCTGCTGGATCGGTGCGGAAGGAACAGTCCGAGGAGTTCTACAAGGAGTTCAGCCAGCTCCTCACCGCCCTCGCCCCGGGCGCGGAACGGGAATGGGACATTCACCTGACCGACGAACAGGTCAACAGCTATTTTGCCGAGGACTTCAAGCTGTCTCATCTGGATGACCGGCTGCTGCCCGATGGCATTAGCGAGCCGCGAATCCTCTTTGAGCCGGGCAAGGTATGTCTGGCATTCCGTTACGGAAAAGGGCTGTGGTCGAGCATCATCTCCATCGACTTCAACGTCTGGCTGACGTCCGAGCCGAACGTGATCGCCCTGAAGCTGGTCGGCCTGCAAGCCGGATCGCTGCCCATCGGCGCCCAAAGGCTGCTGGACAGTCTCTCCGAGATGGTTGAGAACAACAACATTCAGATCGACTGGTATCGTCACGAAGGCCAACCGGTCGCCCTGCTGCGGTTTCAGTCCAGCCAGAACGAGACGACGGTGCAGTTGCAGGACGTCAAGGTCGATCGAGGCAGCCTCATCATTCGCGGCAAGCCCGTCGATTCCAGCCCGACGCATGCGGCCGTCATGGCTGCCCCGCCGCCGGCGCAATGACCGGACCGCTAAGCCGCAAGCGGCGAGCGGGTTGGTCATTGGTCATTGGTCATTGGTCATTGTGCGGCCGGTCATTGGTCATTGTGCGTCCGGTCATTTATAATTGTCGCATGCGCTGGACCATCATCCGCCTCATCTGGGGTCGCGAGCTGCGCGATCAGCTTCGCGACCGCCGGACCATGTTCGTCATGGTCCTTCTGCCGCTTTTGATCTACCCCCTCGGCGGCATCGGCCTGATGCAGATGGTGCTGGGCAGCGGCCAGAATCGCAGCGTGATCGGCGTCGCCGGCGCGGAACACCTCCCGCCCAACCCACTCTCCCCTGTCAACGTTCCTGATTTTCCTCCCCTGCTTCACCGCGAGGGCAACAGGGCCTTCATCCTCGACGACTACTTTCGTCCCGAATCCGAGAAACCGCTCCTGGCCGTCGAACTGCTCGAGTCCACCGACCGCACCCCGCTCGACCAGGGAGCGATTGACTTGCTGCTCATCGTCCCGGACGATTTCCGCGCCCGTCTGGAGGCCGGTGAGTCACCCGTCCTCACGATCCTGTCGCGGCCCGACGACCGCTCGCGCCAGGCCAGCCAGCGCCTCCTCGGATCGCTCTATCTCTGGGGCAAGGCCCTCAAACACGTTCGCTTTGAACGCAACGAGCTGCCGCGAAACTTCGATGAGCCGTTCTCTCTGCGCGATCCCGACCTCGAGCGGAATGCCCCCCAACGCCCCATGGAGCAAATCTTCGATCTGCTGACGCGAATCTTTCCGTTCGTCCTCGTCCTCTGGTCGCTGGCCGGCGCGCTCTATCCGGCTGTCGATCTTTGTGCGGGCGAAAAGGAACGCGGCACCATGGAGACGCTGCTTATCAGCCCCGCTTCGCGCGAGGAGATCGTCTGGGGCAAGTTCCTCACCATCTGGGTCTTCAGCGGCGTGACGGCCCTGTTGAACCTGGTCAGCATGGCCGCGACGTCCTGGGCCTTTTCGACCAAGTTGGCCGCCGGTTCGCTCAACGTGCTGTCGTTCGCCTGGTGCGTCGTCCTGCTCCTGCCGCTGTCCGCCTTCTTCAGCGCTCTCTGTCTGTCAATCGGCGCTTATGCCCGCTCGACCAAGGAGGGCCAGTATTACCTGATGCCGCTGTTCGTCATGGTCATGCCGTTGGTATTTCTGACGCTGGCGCCTGGCGTCGAACTGAACCCGTTTTACAGCATGGTCCCCATCACCGGCGTCTCGCTGCTGCTGCAAAAGCTGATCCAGGTCGGCCGTCCCGATCCCGCGCTCTGGCTCTACTTCGTCCCCGTGCTGGTGCCGATGGTCATCTACAGTTGGCTGGCGCTGCGCTGGGCCATCATCCAGTTTCAGCGTGAGGAAGTGCTGTTCCGCGAGGCGGAGCGTCTTGAGATCGGTCTGTGGTTCAAACGGCTGCTGCGCGAGCGCGAGACACGCCCCAGCGCCGGGCAAGCGCTGTTCTGCTTCACCGTCGTCCTGGGCCTGAGTTGGTTCTCGCTCGGCCTGGGCAGCGAGTTGCTGGCGACGAACATAATCCGCTTTCTCGCCTTTGTCGCGACGCCGACCGTGCTGATGGCCTTCCTGCTGACGACCCAGCCCCGACAAAGCCTGGCGGTGCGCATCCCGCCGGCGTGGGCCTGGCCGGTGACGCTGGCGCTGGTGGTCCTGCTGACGCCGCTGCTGCTGGAACTGACGCTGTTTCTGTTGCGGCTCAATCCCCATCTCGAACGGCTGATCGAGCAGTATCGTCCCTTCACGGAGTATCTGCGCACCCTGGGACACGAGGGGCCGGCGACTCCGCTGCGCTGGTGGCAAACGCTGGTGGTGTTCGCCATCCTGCCGGCGGTGTGCGAGGAACTGACCTTCCGCGGCTTCATCCTGACCGGCCTGCAGCGGCGTTTTCGGCCGCGAACCGCCGTCTTGCTGTCGAGCTTTCTGTTCTCGCTAATGCAGATGAACGTCTTTCAGTTTGTGCCGACATTCCTGGTGGGAGTGGTGCTGGCTTACCTGACGACACGCTGTGGCAGCATCTTGCCGGCCATGCTGTTTCACGTCCTGTACAACGCCCTGCTGCTGTCCCCCGCGCTGCTCTGGCCGGGCCACGGCGAGCGTTTTCCGCTCGAGATGGAGCCATGGCAGCGACTGGGGATGGGAGTGGTCAGCGCGGGAGGAAGCGGCTTGCTGCTCTGGTGGTTGACGCGTCCGCAGCCGCATCCGGCTTACGTCGCGTTCCTGCAATCCGATCCGGGTATGGAGCGAATCTCGCACCACACCATCAACGTTTAGAATCAGTTCAAAACCCTCTTGCCGCT
>JBBSDR010001005.1:0-3678 GCA_038240465.1 Gemmatales bacterium | reverse complement strand
GTCCTTGTCGTCAAGCCGGGCCAGCGCCGATGAATAGGCGAAATACATGCGGACGTTCAGCTGCTTATCTGCGAGGGCCTTGACCATGAGCGGGCGATATTCGACGAGCTTCTGATCGGCGATCCACTTGGCGGCCAGGAAGCGCATGTCCTCATCCGTATCGGCGAGGAACTCGCGGACTCGTTTCGCCGCCTCGGGACGCCCGGAAGCTCGCCAGGCCAGCAGCACGCCGATACGCTGCAACGGCGCTGCCAGCTCGCGCGTCTCAATCGCCGCAAGCAGGTCCGGCAACCGGCCCAACTGCTGCACAACGGCATGGCGCAGGAAGGGATCCGGCTCGGTGAGCAACTTCAGCAAATCCGCTTTCGACTTCACCGAACCGATCGCCTCGCGGCGCACCTCGGCAGGTTGCTTCACGTCGAGGAAGCGGTTGGTGTCCTTGCCTTGTTCCGCCAGCGAACGCACCGCCATTGCCCGAACCGCGATTACCGGGTCGTGTCCGGCAATGGCGTTCAGGTCGAGCTTCTGATCGCCGGCGTCGAGCAGGGCGGTCAGACTGGCGGCGCGAGTGCGCATGTCCTTGCTGCCGAGCTGCTGATGGAGGAACTCGCGTCCTTCTGCCGATGCGGCCAGCGCGCGAGCGGCCGCTTCGCGCAAGGGGCGATGCGGACTGAGCAGCGCTTTTCGCGACTCTTTCGGACGCTCAACTTTCGGAGCGTCTCGCCAGCGGATATGCCAGATTGCCCCCTGGCCGTGCAGGTTGTAATCGCTTTTAACCCAGTCGCTGATAAACAGCGAGCCGTCCGGCGCGGTCGCGATGCCAACGGGGCGAAAATCCTTCCCTCCCTGCACAAAGGGTTTGCGCTTCGCGCTGAAGCTGGCGCCACGCTCCTCGGGTTCATAGCGCTCGATGCGATGATCGGCCCACGACGCGACGAGCAGATTGCCGAGATACTCGCGCGGCAGGCCATCGGACTCATAGCTGATGACCTCGCACGGTGCCTCGCCGGTGCCGGAGACCATCGGCAGCGTACCTGGCAGTTGGCCGTCCCAGGACTGGAAGGGATGCCGGCCCGAACGGCCATAGCGGAACTGATAGCCATAATCGCCGCCCTCGACGACATGGACCATGCGGCACGGCGGCATCGCGTCGGGGTCATTGTCAACGGCGAAAGTGCGGCCGAAGATGTCGCGACACAGCCCGAAGGGGTTCCAGAAGCCGGTCGCCACACGACGCAGTTTCTTGCCCTCGGCGGTGCACCAGAAGATGTTGCCACCCTCGCCGCCACCCGTGAGGGTGGTGCCATCGGCACCGATCAGCTTGTAGTCGGCGCCGAGGTTCTCGCCCATGCCGAAGGTGAGATCGCCCTTCGAGTCGAAGCACAATCCCGACAGGCCGTTGTGCGGATAGTTGCCTTTCGTATCGAGAAAGACGATGCGGCGAACCTCATCGGCCTTGCCATCGCCTTTGGTGTCGCGCAGGCGCAGAATTTCGTTGCGCGTGGCAATGTAGACGGAGCCGTCGGGATGACCGGCGACGTCCATTGTGGCCCGGGTACCCTCGTAAAAGGTGGTGAACTTGTCGGCCTTGCCATCGCCATCGGTGTCTTCGAGGATGCGGATGCGATCGTATTTGGGACCCTTGTAGTTCTCCGGCCGGAAGTGCGTATGGCTCTCGATGACGAGCAATCGGCCCTTGCTGTCGAAGTCCATGCTGATGGGATGAACGATGTCGGGAGAGGAAGCAAATCGCTCGACGATCAGCCGGGCATCATGAGCGCGCGGAAGCTCAGGCTGAACCTTGTCAGCGGGCCGAGCTGGCGGAACAATCGGGCCGAGCGAGAGCATCAGGATCAAAGGCAACCAGCAGCGCGCGATCGGTTTCATCATGGAAGTCTCGGTGTTGCAGGAATCCCTGGGGTCAGCGATATATTAGCCGAACGGAGCCGATTGCGGGATTATCGCTAAATTTCTTCGCTGGCCGAACCCCTCCGCTGACCGCAGGTGTCATGCGACGCTGTCTCTCCCTTTGAGTTGCCCCCTGCCATTGGCCACATGGCTGCTGGGGGGTAGAATTTACCAGGATGGGTGCAAAAACCGGCAGGGAAATGTTGTGTTGACCACGGTTCATGCCGAGGAAGATCTTCGTTCGATGTCAGACCTGACGCGGTTGAAGCCACGACTGGTGCTGTGCAAGTTGCCGGCCTCTGGCGAGGCGGAACCGCCTTCTTCTCCGCATGTCGTGAAGTATCGCCAGTCAGAACTGGGGAAAAGCGGTATTTGTGCTCTCATCAGCGAGGTGATCGGGACTGCATTGCTGAGAGCTGCCGATATCCCATGCGTCGAGCCGCGGTTCGTCGTCGCAGCACCAGAGTTCGCTGACCGTTGTAACCGGAAAGGTGGCATCCCCTACTCGATCCTCCCAGGCGTTCACTTCGCCACGCCGTACATCCGCGGCGAGGCTGGCCCAGTCATCAAACTGGTTCGCCTGGCCTCTCCGCAACAGATCGTGGACTTGTGGGTGCTCGATTGCTGGCTCAGCACCAACGATCGGCGGAATGACGGGAACAGTCTCCTTGTGCCGATCACGGGGGAGAAAACCGACCTTTACGCGGTGGACCAGTCGGACTGTTTCGGCGGACCTCAACGCCTATCCGATGGGTCCTGGATCGCGGTGATGCGAGGGAACAGTCGGACAGAAGATGCAGGATGCCTGTCACAGGCTGTGTTTTCTTGCGGCGGCCCATCCTCAATCGAACAGGGTCTTTTACGAGTGGACGCTGCACGTCCGCACCTCGACGAAGCGGTCAGCGAGGTACCCCGCGACTGGTGGCAAGAAACGGGCGTCGATCCGGCGCAGGTAATGGAAGAACTCGACCGGCGGTTTCGCAGTCTCCGGACCATTGTCGATCCTGCCTCCTGGCCGGACCCGAAGAACTTGAGCGGCGGAGCATTGCTGTTTGGAGGGAGCGAAAATGCATAAGTACGCTGTCTTTTCCTACGTCAAGGATCAGGTCAAGAATGAAACCATCCCGGTGGGAGTTGTGGCATGGTCTCCTGAACTCGGCTGGCACAGGACGAGGTTCATGACGGCAGACGACAAGGTTGTCGCCTGCAACCTTGGGGAGGCGTTCCCTCTCCTCTGCCTCGTGAAAGATAAGCTGCAGCACTGGGAAGAGACCGGGAGATTGCCTTATGCCCGGGAGGACCTCCGTCCCGATCAGGATGGCTGGTGGATTCACGCCGGCAAACTCCTCACTCACGAAATCCGGCTTTCCGAGCCGAAGCCGTTCGAGTGCGCGAACCCGAGACAATCCCTTGAGCCACTGTTTCTCTCGGTGACCGCTCCCTGGCGGACGGTAAGGGAGCAGCAGAAGCGGCTCAAGCGCGCGGTGAAACGGTGCTTGCGCGATGTCTACTATCGCTTCCACCGGCTGACTCATCCGGGGCGCGGCGGACTGGGGATCGAGTTCTGGCGCGGCTGTCGTCGCGCGGATCGAACGGTCGCCATCAACTGCGTGAACCTGGCCACCCCGCGTGCTCACACTCTGTGGGATGCTTTGCTTGGCCAGTTTTCTCGGCTCGAGGAAACTGAATCCAGCAAACTGACTGTACTTCTCGGCTACCTCCCTCCTCCGGAGGAATCCGCGGAGTCAAGGCAGGTGCTCGATCTGCTCT
>JBBSDR010001004.1:0-3678 GCA_038240465.1 Gemmatales bacterium | reverse complement strand
AGGAACTTCTGGCCCTCCTCGCTCAGCACAATGTGAGCCAGTCCCGTGGCGCCGGCAGGGCTGCCGAGCATCCGCAGCGATCTGCCCACCCGTGCGTGAGCGCTGTCGCACTTCATGCCGTCGCCCCAGTGCAGCACCAGCGGCGGCTTGGCCTGGGGATGCGCCGACAGCCAGTGATGCAGCAGCAGATAAGCGTGATGCAGCCCCTCGCCGGCGCGCAGGACGCCCGCCGGCTTGAGCAGATCGAGCCGCAACTGGCGATCCTCCTCGCGCAGCAACTCGGACAGCGGCACCAGTTCCGATGTCCGCGACGTCCCGGGCAACAGCGGCACGAAGCGCGCCTTGCGCGCCTCCGGATCGACGGTGTAGCCGAACACGCCCACCTTGATCTTGCCGGCTTCCTCCAGCGTTGGGGCGAAGCGGCGCAGCAGCAGATCGATGACCTGATCGATCTGCAACAGGGCCAGCCCCAGGAGCGAGCGGGGCATCGACTCCGACGCCTGCACCAGGAACAGCACGCAGCCGGACATCGACTCGGGGGCGGATGCGCTCATGAATTTGCTCCTCCCCGATGGGTGTCAGCGCAGGTTTCGCGCCGAAGAAATCACCGTGCCGACACTGATGAGTTTGAGCATGTTGGTGCCGTCCGCGTTGAAGGCCATGCCGCGCGCCCCCAGCGCCGCGGTCAAGTTCTTCGCCGACGCCAGTTGCAGCATCCGTTCCGGCAACAGGCTCGACATGCGGAACAGCAGCCGGCCGAACTCGTCGGGCAATTGACTCTCACTGGCCGGGAACAGCACCGGCACCGCCGTCGAATCCGACAGATGACAGTTGAACAGCAGCAGGTTGCCGTCATCCGTGAACAGCGATTGCAGCCCCAGGGCCGCATCCTCGGGATCGCCATCGCTCGAATCGCCGTCGGTCAGATGGATAACGACCGGCGGATAGCTCGACGGATGGCCATCGCACCAGGCGCTGGCGACGCGGTAGCCGTATTCGAGAGCGCCGCACATGGGCGTGCCGAGCATCAGGTCGGGCGGCGGATTGCGATACCAGATGGGGAACTTGACTTCGAGCAAGCCGCCGAGTCCGTCGTCGCGATGGCGTACCTCGACGTCGAGCGGATTGTGGTACAGGTCGATGACGCCGACAAGATCGCGGCCCTGGAGATTGCCTTGCAGCAGCGAGCCGATCCGTGCGGCACCGCTCGGGTCGGTCGTGTAGCCGACAACGCCGACGTCGAAGTAGTGGCGCGGCTCTTCCTCGCCCTTTTCGCAGGTGGTGATCAGCTCGCCGATAAAGCGATTGATGGCAGTGGCGACGGCGTCGCACTTGGTCTTGGGCGAACCCGCGAACGGATCGGTCATCGAGAATGACTGATCGATCAGGAAGAGGATGCACCCGGGATGCGCCCGATCGACATTCTTTTGATACATCGCAGTTCTCTGAAGCTATCCGGCCGGAACGCAAGCGACGGGTTTCGCCGGCGAACGGACAGAGTGAATCGTACTCAATCGCCTGTTGCTTCCGCAATGACTTGCCGCGGACAACGAGCCTCTTCTCGGACAGCACAGCCCGCGCAGTCGTCAGAAACGGACTCAGGCGTCCTCACTCCACCTTTCCGAACAGGCTGGGCTGCTTGCCGAGAGCTTCCAGCAGATGCTCGGCTCGGCGAAACGGCGCCGGCATCGTTTCCTCGCTCGACCAGCGGACCGGGCAGCCGTTGAGCAGACGCTTCAAGGCGGCTTCGGTCCAGGTCAACGCCTTGCGCCGCTCGTTGAAATACCGCGCGGCCTGGTTGCGCGGCGTCGGGCGGATCTGATCGTGAAACGTGTCGTCGCCCTGGTTGACCTTGCGGAAGTAATGCTCGACGGCGGCCAGTTCGGGCGGATGGAACTCATCGAACTTGGTGCCGCTCAGGCGGGCCTCGTCGCCATAGCGTTTCGCCTCGGGCCGGTCCCTTTTCCACAGAATCCAGATCTGTTCGCGTGGCACCTCCAGCCCGCGATACAGCACCATCGCGTCGCCCTCCATGAGGCCCGGCAGATAGCCGTCGCAGAACCGCGCCGCCTCGTTGCGGACCAGCGTTCGCAGTTCTTCGTCGTCAGCCTTGACCAGCAGCCGGGCGTAGGCGCGCAGGTGTCGGGCTGTCTCGTCGCGGGCGGCGTTTTTCTGGATGGCCGCATCTGCGCGAGCCAGCAGCAGCAATTCGCGTGTCAGCCGGCCCTCCGCCAGACGTCGATCGGCCCAGGCAGCCAGGACGCGAAATCCCTCACACGACTGCCGATGCTTTTCGAGCCGGGTGAGCAGGCTATCGACTTCATCCTTCGCCGAGTTCAACTCGCCGGACTCGCGGCCGCGCAGAGCGGCGCGCACTCTGGTAGTGAGCGTCTCCCGTTCGCCGGCGATTTCCTTCTCGCGGTCTTTCTTGTCCTTGACGACGGCACGGCGTTCTTCGAGCCAGCGCTTGAGGTCCGGGTCGCGTACCTCGGCGGGCCGGCCAGGGTCGCTCTCCATTTCGTGATAGATGCGGGCGAACTCGCGCACTTCCGCGACAGCAGCGCCATGTCCGATCAGCGCACGGGCGAGGGGTTCGAGGGAGCGTGGCCGATTGGGGACAGAACGCGGCGGTTCGGCGCAAAGCTGCACGATGCAGACCACGAGATCGTCGTCGATGGTGCGTGCCTCGACGACGGTTTGCAACTCCTGGAGGGCCGTCTTCTTCCGGGCCAGTTCCTCGCGCGGCGGCAGTTCGACGCGCGGCGTCGGGTCCGACGGGCGGTCGAACTCGCACCAGGCGCGATAGCCGAGGGGAGCGCACAGAATCAGAAGAAGAGGCAGTTTCCACCCCATCGCCCATCTCCGTCTTGCCGCGTGCAGACAGAGTATGATTATGGCAGGCGCTGGCGGAAGACGCAACGACACCGTTTGTCTATCCGGCACCGTGCCTATTGCAGCGACTTCTCCCACTCCAACAAATATTCCTGGTATACCTCGAATGGCATGATTCGCCGCCGTTTGCTCCGGAGGACCGCGAGGGCCTCATCTCGGGTCAACCGATCTCGCCACATGAGGTACGCCGCCACAACCATCGCGCTGCGGTTGACACCAGCGCGGCAATGCACATAAACAGGCCGCCCAGCTTTTCGTTGTTGATCGATGAATGCCACTTGCGAACGTAACCAATCAAGACTCGGAGCCGGACCCAGATCCGGGATGGGTTCCCAACGATGTACTATCGCACTGTAGGGGTCGCGCGTCTCGCCGACGTTCAAGACGGCCCTGATGCCATCGGGCGGTTCCGACAGGATTCCGCCAAGGCAAAGCCCGTCCTCAATGTACGAGTAGTTGTTCCTTGGGTAGCTCTCTTGCTGAGAACGCCGAACGGCATGTTCCGCGATGAGATTGATGGCTGCGACAAGAGCGGCAGCCGCAACCAAGAGGAAGGCCGGCCACAGGCGTTGGAAAAGGCGTCTCATCGAAAACCTCTGTTGCCGAAGTAGGGTAGCCGGCCAGCGCCTTGCCGGGCGTCGTGGCGTCTCTCGACAAGGCGACCGGCAAGAGGTGAACTACCCGGTGGGACAGGCGTCTCGCCCGTCCGGACAGGCGCGACGCCAGTCCCACCGGGTATGTTTGAAACTGCCGCGCGCCCCACCACAATACACCGTAGTAAAGGGT
>JBBSDR010001003.1:0-3680 GCA_038240465.1 Gemmatales bacterium | reverse complement strand
GCTCGCCTTGAAACGGGTCATTCGCCGCGCGGGGCGATGCTGATCCGCAGAGGCTCGACCCAGGTTTTGCGGTCGCTGTTGTAGTAGAGATACGCCCGGCTCGCGGGGCCGCTGTAGTCGCCCGGCACCCGGCAGGTCAGGTCGATCGGCAACTCGATCGTCTGCTTCGGCGCCAGATCGCGCCAGTAAAGGATCAACTCCCGGCCGCGAACCTCGAACGTGCTGATCAGGGGCCGGGAACCGTCCTTCGGCACATCTTTGTAACTGAGGAGTTGCTTCAGGTCCTCCGGCAGATTCATCCCGCCCGGCAGACCGACGATGGCCACCGCCATGCCCTGGCCCTTGTCGCTGACGTTCTCCAGCTTCACCGTTATCCGCACGCTGTCGCCCTCCAGCGACTTCGTCTGGCTCAACTTCGTCGCCAGTTTCACCGCGCAGCCCGCATCGCTCGGCGGCGTCAGCGTCTGGTAGCTCCACGCCAGCGAATACGGGAACTGGTTCTTGCCGGTCACGACGATGCGAATCGAGTTCTTGCCCGGCTTCAGACGATCGACGAATTTCCCGGCGTCGAGGGCCAGCACTTCGGACGCCGTTGTCTTGAAGGGCAACGCGCCGGCGAGTTGACCGTTGACGAACAGCTTCAGTTCGCCGTCCTCGCGCGGCCGCTTCGTCTGCTTCGTGTGAGCGATCAGCGCCTTGAGAGCGAGGATCGTCGATTGCGTGGAGCCGAAGGCACCGTGTCCGCCGCGCTGCTTGCCGAGCCACTTCGCGGCCCGGTCGATGGCCGGAGCGAACTGGCCCGGATCGGCCTTGAGCCAGCCGAGCAGCGCCAGGGCCGTCGTCTCGATCTGCAAATCGCGGCCGCCGGAACCCGTGATGCTCCCCTCGGCGCCCTCGACGACGCCGTCCGCTTTCTGAGCGTCGAACACTTTCTTCAGCAGCGGAATCGCCTGCGCGGTCTTCGCCCGATTGACAAGACTATTGGCGACCAGGGCGAGGAAGTACGGGTCCTTCGACGTCTTCGCCTTCTCGACCAGAGCGTCCATCTCGCGCTGCAGGTCTTCGGTCGGCCCGCTCTCGGTCAGCGCCCAGATGATGTAGGCATTGGTGACGTGTTCGGGAGCGCGGCCAAAGCTGTCGAGGGCGCGGGGGTTGCGCTCGAAGCCACCCTTGCCGTCGCGGCGCGACAGCAGATACTTGCGCGTCCGCTCCAGCATGGCCGGATCGACTTCCTGATACTTCGCCATGTCGCGGAACTGAAGCAGTCCATAAGCCGTCAGCGCCTCGTGAGGAGGGGCCGAACCGCCGAACCACTCGTAGCCCTCGCGTTTCGCGCCGCTGGTCTGGCACTCGTAAGCCGTCAGCTTCTGATAGCCGCGCTCCATCAATTCGCGAACCTGGCGTTCGAGGACAGGATTCGCCTGGTTCGCTTCCTTCAGGTAACTGAGGATCAGGACGTTGGGATAGTTGGAGGTCGATGCCTGCTCGAAGCAGCCGTGCGGCTCGCGCAGCAGCCCTTCAAGTCCCTGTTGCAGATCGGCCAGGGTCGAGGGATACGCCTGAAGACGCAGCTGCAGCGTGTCCTTGACCCAGGTTCGCGGCAGGACGATGTCGTGCTTCGCCTCGCCGCCTTCGAGCAGATCGCTGACCGCGCCGGCGATGGGGAAGCCCTCGGGGACGACCTCGAAACTGCGCGTCACTTTGTCGGCGAACGGTTTCGCCACGCCCTCGACCTCGATGCGCGCCTGGCCCTGATGCTGGCTGGGCGTGATCTCGTAGAGGCGCCGGCCGACAGAATGGCCCTTGACGGAGAGGACTTTCTGCGCCGCGGTAGAGGACGTCTTCTCTTCCGTCTCCGACTTCGAGAGTCCTTCAACTCTCTTGAGACTGAGGGTGACGTCGCGGTCCTGCGGCGTGTTGTTGGACACGCTCACCGGAAAGATAATCTTATCGCTTTTGGTCACCTCCAGGGGCGTCGTGCTATCGAGGGCGAGCGGCAGGCGAGAATCAAAAGTGAACGGCTTGGCGGCGGCGACCCGGCCATCCATCGTGTGGCCGAAGACGGTCACTTGATAGGTCGTGACGGCCTCGTTGAGAGTGAACCAGACGTCGATCTTGCCGTCCGGCAGCACCAGGGCGGGATGCCAGTAGACGGTGTCAGTCATGTCACTTCTTGCTGCTGCATCTTTCCCTTCACGCTCCTGGGCAGCGTGCGCATATTCGCGGACGAAGTAGACCGCCGTCCCCGCTTCTCTGGCTTCCTTGCCATCGCCGCGCTGGAGCAGTTCCCGCAAGTGTTCGTCTCGTCGGGTGCCATCCACCTTCTTCGCGGCGTTTTCCATCTGACGTTTTTGGACATCGAAAGGAGTGTTGCGATAGCCAAACCTGTCGAAATCGTCGGCCTCGGCGTTCTTGCGGTTGAGGTCCTTCGCTTTGTCGGCCTGCATCCCGCCCTGCCCCCTGGCGACTTGCGGTCTCATCGGCTGCCTGGCGTAATTCTCGCCGGCTATCCCCGGCGCGTGCAAGCCCGGAACAGGAACCCCGCCGCCCATGATGCCCAGGCCGCCGCCCACGACGCCCAGGCCTTTGCCGTCCCAGGCGCGAGGTCCTCCCGGATGCCCGTCCATCGGGGGAATCGGGGCCTTCGGCGCAAAGCCGGCAAAGCCCTGTTGCGCGGTGGGGTCTAATGCGTCCGCCACGGCCCTGACTCCCTTGCCGCCTTCCGGCATGGCGTCGCCGAGCGCTGGAGGCAGGGGAGGAGGCGGGTTGTCACCCAGGTCCGCGCCCCCTCTGTCAAATTGGAGTCCGAGGAGGTTGTTGTGCTCGGCAGCCCTTGCCATCTGTTCTGCCGGCGGCGATTCACGGCCCGGCAGCACCGCGAAGACGAGCAGAAGCACGAGCGGCACAGCGCAGGCCGTCGCGCCGGTGAAGTACGGCATTGCTCGCCGCAATGGTTCGGCCAGACCGCGACAGGCGAGCAGGACAGCGCCGCCGAACAGGAACAGGGCGAAGACCGGCCAGAGAGCGTTCAGGAAGTTGACGATGCCTCGATATTTCTCGACATGGCGGACGGCTTCGAGATAGGCTGGGGCGGCGACGGCTTCCTGGCGTTGCCGGCTGAGTTCCGCACGACGAACTTCGAGCCGCTGACGCTGGGAGGCCGACGCGCGGGCGATCTTCTCGTCCTCGGCGTGCAGTTTGGTGGCGAGCGAATGCTGTTCCTCGCGCGGACCCTGCGCCCGGGTGATGCGCGGCACCTCGACGCCCGTGGACAGGACCGCCACCACCTGAGCTTCTTCCGTCAGCCGCTGGCGCAACTCGCCTGGTTTCTGCTCGACGAACCGGCGCCAGCCCTGCGTCCCCAGCAGCAGATCGAGGGCCTGGCTCGCGCGCGGATGGGTCGTCAGCAGGAAGTCGGCGAACTCCAGTTCCTCCGGCTTACGCACCTCGCTCGTCAGGAAAAAGTGTGTCGGCATCGACCGCGCCGTCTTCTCGTCGGCAAGTTTGAGTGCGGCCTGATCGACGACGCCAACCATCAGCAGGGCCGCGATCGGCTCCTGGTTCTCACCGCGCGCTTGCAGCGTCAGACCGACGCGCTGGCCCGGAATCGTCACGCGCTCCTTCTGCTCGGTTTGCTTCGTCGAGGAAGCGACAACCGCAGTGACGTTCTCCGCCTTGCT
>JBBSDR010001002.1:0-3686 GCA_038240465.1 Gemmatales bacterium | reverse complement strand
GCCGATGCGCCGGCCCGCCGCCAGCACCTTGTACACCAGGCATGGCTTCTTCACGGCGCGCACCACCTTGAACATTCGCGGCGGATCGGACGGCAGATAGATCTCGCCCAGGGGCAGATCGCCGCCGAGCAGTTTGCGGTACTCCTCGCGCGGCCGGGTCAGGTAATAGAGACAGCACATGTAGTAATCGACATCCCAGCCCTTCTCCTCGGCCAGCTCGATCACGGTCGGGTTGTGGGCCGACAGCCCGACCAGCACCCCCTGGTCGCGGATGCGTTTGAGAAGCCCGGTCAGCACATCGAGCTTGCCGGCGCGGTGCAGCCGTTCGGACAGGGCGCCGTGCGGAGCGATGCCGATCGGCTTGCGTTTGGCCGCGTCGGCGATGCGTTCGGGATGCTGATCCCAGTCGGGCTTGCCCAGGCAGAGCCAGTGCATCTTGCCGCCGGCGTCGCGATAGCGGTCGAGGTCCGCCAGGGTGCGCTCGGCGTAGCTGTTCTGCCAGGTGTTGAGTCCGGCCTGCTCGCAGCGCTTCAGAAGGCTGGTGACGCGCTCGGGAGTGTGCCAGTCGGTCATGTGCTGGCTGAGGAGCTTGTTGAAGTGCGAGTAGCCATAGATCGGATTGCCGCCGACGATGAGGCGCGTGACCTGGTGCGGCCCGAGCTTGATCGCCGGCAGCAACTCGGTCTTCGGTGCGGGTTCCGCTACCGCCGCGGCACTCAGGGAGACCGCGAGTGCGGCGCTCTGTTGCAGGAAATCGCGGCGCGTGGCAGGGGGTTGTTCGTCGGGATGCACGATGGATCCTCCTGGAGAGTTAGCAAGCGGGTCGAGACACCGATGTTGAATGTACCACACGGCGGATCGGTCCGCGACAAGGATGGCCATGGCTGACCACCCTCACGATTCCGTGGCGATTTCCTCGACCACGGCCCACGACGATCGCGGCAGCGCCTCCTGTAATCGTCGCAGCGCTTCCTCAGCGTCCTCAAGCCGGGCATAGCGCAGTTCCTGGCCCTTTCTCCCAAGCAGAGTATGTCGTGCTTCCCTTTCGAGGGCCGCCTGGTACGCTTCGGGTTCCAGGGGATCGTTCTTCTTGCGCGTCGGCACGACCTTGTACGACAATAGCCCGAGCGCCAGGGCTTCTTTCGGGGTCACTCCATCGGCAACCGTGATCTCCTCGGCGGCCTCCGGACCCTCGGCCTGAGTATAGGCGTCGAAGATGATCGCCGCCCGCTCTTCGTCGGGGATGTCTTTCCAGCGGTCCCAGATGACGCGGACGTGGCGCGAGCCGGTCGCGCGGATGTGGTGTTCGAGGATCAGTGGTTGGAGGTTGGCGCTGGTTGCGGCAAACTCCCGAACCAGCTTCTTGACGAAGGAGTCATGTTTTGGCGATGGAGCGCGGGGGGTGACAATGAAGCGGGGCATCCTCTGCTCTAAAGGTAGTTGGACTGTCCGATGAGCCATTGCCCGGCCAGGGCAGTCCGATGTGGTGGAGGCGGTTGCATCATTTCTTTTTCCGCCGGAGAACGGCCTTGGGCAACACCCGGCGCACTTCGCGCCGCACTCGCCTAGCCGCTGTCACGGCCTTGCGGGCTTCGGCCAGGGAAATATCGAATCCCGCCTCGGGATAGCGTGTCGTCGCCGCGTAACTCGATAGCTGCTACTGTTCCTGTCCCGTCACCCGAGGTCGTCGGCGCCGTGGAACCATTTTCATCAGCGCCTCGATGTCATGTAATTTCGGGAAGGGTATTCCTCGATGAACGAGAATCGCCTTGAGGTACTTCTCGACACACTGCTGGGCATGAAAGCCGATGGTATCCATCGGCGCGGCTTCTCCCAGCTTCAAAATTTGGAGGGCCGCGGTCAGATCGTTGTCAGCTTTGGTTACCCACTCGCGTAGGAGGGTCAGGACGGGATCCTCAGGGACGGGCATACATCACCTTCCCTTCCCGGGAGGCCGGCCATTCAATCGTGCCGACATAGTCCTTCCGCCAGGCGAAGTCCTCAGGCGTCGTAATAAGGATGTCCACTGCCACGGCGACGTAGTCAGCTACCCCCCGAAGCTCCACCATCTTATCCAGTTTCGACCCCTCGAAATTCATCACGACCAGCAGATCGATATCGCTGTCCGGGCCGGCGTCGCCGCGCGCCTGCGAGCCGAACAGGATGATTTGCTCCGGAGCGAATCGCTTGACGATCCGCTTGACCATGCGGTCGATCTGGGCTTGAACGCTGAGCGTTTTCTTGATCCTGGGCATTGTGGAACTCCTTGCAATCGACGCTGTGGATGCGTGGCCGGGTTTCTCTCAATTGTTCGCATAGATATGAAATCAGCTCCCCGCAGGCCGAAGGATCGCGCTGAGACAACAACGGCTGCGGGAATCCTTCCTCCTGCGATTTTATCAGACCGAGGGGCCTTTTCCGCGTCAGCAAGAGGGTCGAGCCACCCACGTTGAATGTACCACATGGCCGATCGCCCCGCGACAAGGATGCCCGCCAACAATGGTTTGACGCGCTCAACCGTCAGACGCTGTTTGGTCGTGTCCATCCGGTGTGTCAGAGTTGCGTGCCAGCATGCCACACGCACTTCCCTGGCACACAAGCGAGGGGCAAGAGACAAAACTCGATGAATACGGGTGCCGCGAACCGTTCAAGGCATGGCAGGAACCCTTCTCCTCAACCCATTATCTACTCTTTCGACGCAGCGCTGCTCTGGGCAGATGGCGTCGCACTTCGCGGCGGACGCGCCGAGCAACCGCCACCGCTTGCCGCGCTTCCGGCAACAGGATGTCCGGTCCCCCACCGGGATAACGTCGAACCGTGGCATAGTCCGTGAGTCGATTTTGGGACTTGAGGTCCAGTTTCGGGCGAAGACGTGAGGGCAGCAAGGTTCGCAGTTTGTGAATGTCGTGTATCTTGGGAAACGCGATTGCTCGGGAAATGAGCAATGCTTTGATGTACTTCTCAACACATTGCTGAGCGTGAAAGCAGACTGCCTCGGTCGGACATTCCGGATCCAATTTGAGCGTGTGTGACGCGGTCATCAAATCATTGTCCGCCTTGGCGAGCCACTCCCGAAGCAGAGTGATGAGGGGATCAGGTGCGGGCATACAACACTTTCCCTTCTCTCGTTGCCGGCCATTCGATGGTGCCGACAAAGTCCTTTCGCCACGCGAACTCCTCCGGAGTGGTGACGACTACATCGACTGGGATCGGGATGTCGTGGAGCGCCCCGCGAATCTCCAGGCGCTTCTCCACAACAGACCCCTCCACCGGCATCACGACCAGCAGATCGATATCGCTATCCGGTCCGGCGTCGCCGCGCGCCTGCGAGCCGAACAGGATGATTTGCTCTGGAGCGAATCGCTTGACGATCCGCTTGACTATACGGTCGATCTGGGCTTGAACGCTAAGCGTTTTCTTGATCCTGGGCATTGTGGAACTCCTTGCAATCGACGCTGAGGACGCGTGGCCGGGCTTCACGGAAGAGGTCGCATGGACGCCGCGTTGCCTCGACGCGGGCGTGAGGACGGCGCTGGGACCACAACGGGTGCGGGATCGAGCGCCATTCAGAGAAGGGGGGGGGGGGGGGGGTTGTGGCCCGGGGGGGGGCGGCGGCGCGGGGGTGTAGCCGGTCCCCGCCCGGGGGCTCCCCAGCGCAACCTAGGGTGTTGGGGGTGGGGTCGGGT
>JBBSDR010001001.1:0-3687 GCA_038240465.1 Gemmatales bacterium | reverse complement strand
GGCAGCGTCGCCTTCCTGGGCAACAACGTGCTGGCGGCAGCCAATCACGGATCGACGAGGGTTTTCGACACGTCCACAAACCGACTGCTCCACACGTTCCAGAGCGGCGAACTGCTGGCCGGGACGCCTGACGGCAAGTACCTCGCCTACACTCGGGGCGGCACCTACGATGTGGTCGGCCTCTGGGACGTGAAGCGCGGCCGGGATGTCCGGGTGTTCGCCGGGCACCAGGGGGAGGTGCGTGTCCTCGCCTGGTCGGCCGACGGCAAGCGGCTCGTCTCCGGCGGCGAGGACAACGTGGTCCGGGTCTGGGATCCAGCCGTGGGCAAGGAAATGCTGGGGCTGCCGCAGCCCTGGGATGTCGAAAGCCGGGACCGTATCGGCGTGTCGAGCCTGATGCTTTTCCCTGACAGCCGAAGGGCGGCGGTCGTGGCCAACGATGGTCAGGTTCGACTCTGGGACACTGTCGCCGGGCGACCCTTGCGCAGCCTTACCGATCCGAAAGACTGGCACTGGAGCGCTCACCTCTCGGCAGATGGGAAGCACCTGGCGGCACAGACCAGGGACGGCGACTGTATTCGGCTCTGGGACACCACGACCTGGAAGGAATTCCCGTCCCTGAAGGCCACAGCCGCACTGGACGAAGAAGGTGCCAGGTACGACCTGTTTACGTTCTTGCCCGACGGACGGACACTTGTTGCCCTCGTCGATCCACCCTGGCGGAAGGAGCAACCACACAACCCACCGAACCGCTATCTGGTGCTCGTGGATGTACCCACTGGCCGTGTGCTGTCACGAGTGCCGTGCAAGCACCCCAAAGGCACGTATGCGCTGACGGCCTCGCCCGATGGCCGGACGCTGGCTCTGGCCGGCTACGACGGCGAGTCGCCGCGCACCGCGTACGTCCTGCTGCTGGAGACGGCCACGGGGCGAGAGCGCGGGCGGCTGCCGTGTGCCGTGGCTTACGATGTCGCCTTCGCGCCCGACGGCTGGACGCTCGCTTCGGTTGGTGGTCACACATGGTCCGAGCAAGCCGAGCACACGGCGGTCACGCTCTGGGATCTGGCGACCTTGACCAAACTCGACGCGCTCCAGGGCCACCGCTGGCCGGCGAGCCGCCTTGCTTTTTCGCCGGACGGCACGCGGCTGGCCTCGGGCAGTGCCGACACTTCAATCCTGATCTGGGACGTGGGGCGATACGCTCGCGCCAGACGCTGCACGCCGCTGGCGCTGACGCCTGCGGACCTGGACCGCTGCTGGGCCGCCCTGGCCGGTGCGGATGGCAAGGTCGCACACCTGGCCATCAAGGAATTGGCCTGCGGCGGTCAACCGGCGGCGGCATTTCTTGCCCAGCGCGTTGAGCCTGCCAAAGAGGCTGACACGGCCGGCATCCCCAAACTGATCGAGGCACTCGACAGCAACCGGTTTGCCGTCCGCGAGCAAGCGATGAAGCAGCTGGAAGACCTCGGAAAACTCGCCGAACAGCCTTTGAGGCAGGCGCTGACGGACGGGCCTTCGCTGGAACTGAGCCGCCGGGTCCAGATGCTCCTGCAGAAACTCGACGAGGGACCGCCCCCCAGGGAACTGCGAATGCTGCGAGCGGTCGAGGCATTGGAAGCGAACGGCACGGTAGGGGCACCCGCGACGCTGGCGCTTCTGGCGAGGGGCGCGACTTCGGCGCCCCTCACTCGCGAGGCGCGCAACGCCCTGACGCGACTTGGACGGCAGTGACGGCCACCAAAAAGGGCCAGGTCCCGAGGCGAGCGTGGATTCGCCTCGAGGAGCGGCTCGGGGATTGTGGCGGCCAGAGACAAATACGGAAGCCGAAAAGGGTTATACGATCCTGCTTCTCAACCTGCGGGTCACGCTGGTCTATTGCGATCGGCAGCGGGATATTCTGATCGGGTGCTGGTTATTGTGATCGGCGCCGATCAAGTTATCAATCGTTCGGCCCCGGAGGCGTGCGGCGGTGGCAGACTTGGTGACCGAAGTGGGCAGGTTCCGGGCGTGGGCGGACGCCACCTGCCCGCCTAACAGATACGTCGGGGCATAATGCAGTCCGGGGACCCATTCGTCGGCGCGAGGTTGAACGTCGGCTTTCAGTTCCTGTTTCTTGCCGTCGGGCGGTGTCAGGACAAACGTCATCGACCGCAGCGAGGCCGAACGCTGCAGGGTGCGGGTGCCAAAGTCTCGTTCGCTGAGCGGCCCCTTCTCGGTAGCCCAGTGCAGAGCGATTCGCACCGGATCGTCCGGATGGAGCCGGGTCACGATGGGACGAAGCATCGTCACGATGCCGTCCTTGTCGGGTTTGCTGGCTACCACCTGCCCCGGAGTGACCTTGGGTGTCACTGGCGCCGGCACGAAGCCAGCCACGGCGGCGCACAGACCACTCAACACCAGTCCCGCAAGAAGCCGTCGCGTAGCTCACCGGTCTTTCCAGACTGCCGGGATTACCTCTGTCCTCCTGTTCTACGACGACTCAGCCGCGTCAACTGTTTGCCCGCCGCCGGGAAGCTGCACTAGGAAGTGAAACGGCCGCAGGAGTATACTCCGCTCAGAATGGACTCGCTTTCCACTGGTCAGGATGACCGAGAGGATCAGGCCATGCGCGTTTGCCTGTTCGAGGATCGCCACGTTGATAACCTGGAACCACTGGCGCTGACGCGGCCGGCTTTCGAGCTGCTGTGCGGCCAGGGTTCGCTCGCCGCCAAACAGTGGCGCGCCTTCGCGCCGTGCGAGGCCGGCGTCCTCGTTCGGCCGCATCTCGAAGAGGTGCAGAAACAACAGCGGCCCGGCACTCCCGTCAACGACATGGCCTGGCTGCGCGGCGACATGACCGTCATGGTCAACAGCCGCTGGCTGCCGCCGCCCGGCATCGTCGAGGTGGATCGGCCCTGCGTCGCGCTCGCTGGCGATCAGGTGGCCTATGCCGTCGTCAGTTCGGAAATGCTCACCTACTGCTCGCCCAACACCATCGACGATTGCGTCGATGTCTGGAAGCGAACCCTGATCAAGCGCGGCGCCGGCGGGACGATGTTCCGCTACCTGTGGGAAATCGTCGATCGCAACGGCGAGCAGCTCATCGAGGATTTCGAGCAACTGAAGCGCATGCCGTGCGCCAGCACCGGTCCCGGCGTGGCCATCGTCGGGCCGCGCGAACGGCTGCTCATCGATCCGACGGCGAAGATCGATCCGCTGGTCGTCGTCGATACGACAGGCGGTCCGGTCATCATCGACGAAGAGGCCGTGGTGACAGCGTTCACGCGCCTGGAAGGGCCGTGCTATGTCGGCCCGCACACGCATGTTCTCGGGGCGAAAGTCCGGGCGGGGACGACCCTTGGGCCGTGGTGCCGGATCGGCGGCGAAGTCGAGGCGAGCATCGTTCACGGCTATTCAAACAAATATCACGAAGGCTTTCTCGGCCACTCCTACGTCGGCGAATGGGTCAACATCGGCGCGGGGACGCACAACAGCGATCTGCGCAACGACTACGGCACGGTGAGCATGACGGTCGCCGGCCGCAAGGTCGCTACGGGCCACGGCAAGGTGGGCTGCTTCCTCGGCGATCACACCAAGACCGCCCTCGGAACGCTGCTGAACACGGGGACGAACGCCGGCGTCTTCTGCAATCTGCTGCCGTGCGCGGGCTTGCTGCCGAAGTTCGTGCCGTCGTTCTGCACGATCTGG
>JBBSDR010001000.1:0-3687 GCA_038240465.1 Gemmatales bacterium | reverse complement strand
GCTGGATAGGCGGGCGCGGACGCTCTCGCGAATGCGATCGTGGAAGGCCTCGACCTCGTCTTCCGGCCTTGGGCCACTGCCGCGCACCAGGTTCTCGGACCGCAGCAGCCCGAGGAACCGTCTCTCGTCGCCATGCAAATGGGCCGCCTGGCAGGCAACGCTCTGCTGCAAGGGCTGTCCCGCCACGGCCAGCACTTCCAGCAGCGCCCGGGCCGGTCCCGGCAAGCGCCGGACACGCGACCAGACGACCTCGTCCAGTTCCACCTGGCGGGTCTCGTCCGCGCCGAGGGCTTCCCCGGCCTGGGCATGGCGAACGAGTTCGTGAACAAAGTAGGGATTGCCGCCCGACTCGCGCGCAATGCGTCCGGCCTGCTCCTCCTTGGCGCCGTCGCCCAGGAGTTGCCGGGCCAGTTCGATCGCCTCCTCGGAGGTCAGAGGCTCGACCGGCACGTCCTGCCGATCGACGCTCGCGCCCTCTTCCAGCAGCCAGAAGAGCGTCCGCAGACAGACGCTGCTGCCGGTGTATTCGCCGCGATAGGTGAGCAGAAAGAGGATCGGCGGCGGGGCAGGACCCAGCAGCAGCGACGCCAGCAGTTCGGCGCTATCCAGGTCGCCCCACTGCAGATCGTCCACCCACAACGCCAGTGGCTTTCGCTGACCCAGCCGCGCCAGCAGTTCGCGCAGGGCTGCAAACGCTTGACGGCGCAGTTCCTGGCCCTCGAGGCGCGGCCCTCCCAGTGGCAGCGCGCGGGCGACGGCCGGGGCGCGCTTCAGCACGGGAAACATCTGCGACAGCGCCCCGATTCCGGCCGGCAGCAGGCCAGCGGCCTCGTCGCCAGGCAGCCCCTTGAGCGTGTGGCTTAGATGATCCATCAGCGCGTCAACGGCCTTGAACGGCACCGACTCTTGCTCGTAACATCGCCCGCGCAGGACGAGCGCACTGGTCGAGGCCAACTCGCCGAGGAACCGTTGCAGCAGGGTACTCTTGCCGGCGCCGGACGGTCCCCGGACAAGTAGCAGCCGTGCCTGACCGTGCGTGACGTCCTCCCAGGCTCGCCGCAACAGCCCGAGTTGCACGCTTCGGCCAACGAACGGCAAGGCGCCGCTGACGGAGGGACGTGCCGCCGTCTCCGGTTGGGGCAGCTGGCCCAGACGAGCGAGGACTTGCCGGCCATCCGGACGCCGGGTGGGATCGCGCTGGAGCAACTCGACGCACAGGGCCTCCAGGTCCGGCGGCAGCCCGGCCGCGATCGAGCCGGGAGGGGGCGGATCTTCCTTTTGCTTGCGCTTGAGGACCTCGAAGCCGCCGCGAAAGGGCAGCCGTCCGGTCAGGGCCTGGTAGAGCATGACGCCAACCGCGTACCAGTCGCTAGCCGTACTCAGCGACTGGCCCGCCGCCTGTTCCGGCGACATGTAGAGGACCGTGCCGCGGATGACGCCGCCCTGCGTCCAGGTCAGCTCGTGGGCATCGCGCAGCGCCTCCGGACTCGGCGGTTCGATCTCGATGGTCCCCGGCTCCGGCGCCGCGGCCGACTCCTGGACGAGTCCGAAATCGAGAATGACGACCCGGCCCTCGTGGTCCACGAGGACATTCGACGGCTTCAAATCGCAGTGCAGTTTGCTGTGATCGTGCAGGAAGCACAAGCCTTCGCACAACTGCCGCAAGATCTCGCGCAGCCGTTCCTCATCGAAACCCGGCGGCAGGGCCGGATCGCTCGGGGTGGGCAAGGTCTCTGCCGTGAGGTCATCGGCGATGACGGTGGGGGCGTCGCTCGGGAGACCGGGTTGGATGGCCGAGAGAAAATGCTTTCCTTCGACGAACTCCATGGTGAAGCACCACTGTTCGCCGGTCGAGAGCAGTTGATAGAGCGCGACGAGGTTGCGATGGTGCAGATCGGCGAGGGCGCGGAACTCCTGCTTGAAGCGATAGAGATCGGCGGCACTGTAGCGAAGCAGGGTCTTGAGGGCGACGATGGTATCGCCCTGGCGGTCGCGCGCCTTGTAGACGACGCCCATGCCGCCGGCGCCCAGGAGACCGAGGACTTCATGATCGGGGAAATCCGGTGGGGACAGAGGAATGGCGCGGCGCGGTGTGTGGTCCTGAAGCCCATGCCAACTGACCGTCGGCCCAGCGGGCGGCGTCTCTGCTGGTTGCGAACCGGCGTCGGGTTCGGGCATCGCACGGACTCCAGGAACAGGATTCACGCGCAGCCACTGTGCTGAGGGACCGTGTTTCGGATTAGCCACTCGATATCAGAAACTCAATGATACCCTGAAGGATGTCGATGGCAAGACATTACTCGGGTGCAAGCGCGTTGCAGTGTGGCTGCCGGTTTGATGGCACTCGAATCGTCTCCTCCTCGCCGACTCTGGTTGTGGCTGGGCGAATAACGAGCAACACACGACAGTCTTCGTCAGTCTTCGTGCTTGTCGTCCGGGGACCCATTTCGCGCGAGCAGCAGGGCTTCGAGGTGCCGGATTCGTTCTTCGGCCACCCTGGCTTTCTTCTCCGATTCTTCGCGAGCCTCCTTTGCTCTGTGTTCCGCCTCTTCGCGCGCTTGCGTCACTTCTCTTACTTTCCGTTCCGCCTCTTCGCGCGCTTGCATCGCTTCTCTTGCTTTCCGCTCTGCGGTTTCGCGTGCCATTGCTACTTCTCGAAGTTGGCGTTCCGCTTCTTCGCGCAGCTGTTTCGCGTTCCGCTCCATCTCATGTCTGGCGAGAATACCCTCCTCGATCTCCTGATACTGTTCCTGAATTGTGCGATCCGCCGCGTCCAGGTCGAGCAGCGCCCGGGCATGTTCGGCAAGCTCCTTGCCGGTCGAGGCATCGTGGCAGACAACACGGTTGTCGCGCAGACTGAGGAACACGCCTAATGCCTTCAGCAACAGCCGGCCCTGGTCATCGAGCGGTTCGCGCTGGTAGCCGTCCGCAGTCCAGCGATAGGCCACGATCGAACGCGGCCCCTCCTCGACTTCCTGGTCGATGATGACGTAAAGCGGCACCCCCGCTTGATGGTAGTGCAGTACCTTGTGTTCGACGTCGTTGACGCGCGTACTCGGCGACACCACCTCGACAACGAGCAGACAGCGTCCGCCGGCATCCTGGACGTGCAGCGTGCCATCCGCAAGGTGGGGTGGCTCGCGCATGCCCACGAAGACCACCACGTCGGGACCGTGAGGGCGAAGCCCTTCGACTTCCCAGTCGATGCGCAGGTCCGAGGTGACCCGCGTGATTGGCGGGCCGATGGGACGGGAGCGGAAAACGCCCGTCAGATGGGCGCACATCATTTCATGTTCGGTCGAGACAATGATAAAGTCCTCCTCTTGGGGATGAAGGACGTCTTCGAGGGTCAAGGGGACCCGATCGAACTCGACGGTCCCATCGGGCAGATCGCGTCTGACGTGGCGCCAGCCATAGCGAAACGCATCCTCTTCGGAGGGACGTTCCGGCGTCGGGGAAGGCTGGGGAAAAGGGGGAACCATGGACAACCCTCCGGGTGATGAGGCCGATGCGGGAAGCGTACTCACTTCGCAGTTCCGATTCCAGGCGGTTTCATCAAGGTTGTTCGCGCAGCCCTGAGGAATAGGATTATTGTCGCACCTTGCCTTCTCCGCAACTGACGGCTATATGAGTATTTAGGATATCAGTGTCCACCGGGTCTTTTTTTTCTTTGTCGCACCTCTTGTT
>JBBSDR010000999.1:0-3694 GCA_038240465.1 Gemmatales bacterium | reverse complement strand
GTCTCATCGCGCAGGTCCACAAGCGCTGAGGACCTTTCCTGTCCTGCGGATTTCCTCGACCAGGCCAGCGAGATCTACCAGAGTGAAGAGGCGGACGTCGTTGTCCTCGAAAATGTCACGCACGACAGCACGCGCTTCGTCCTGTCCCGTCGCGAACTCGCCGACCACGAGCATCTGCATTTTGCCCAACTGGTCGTCGGGATGTTCAAAGAGAGAGCGCCCCTCGACAGCAAATCGGCAGGCGCGTGCGATCGTCTTCGATGGGCTGAGTTGGGTGAAGTTGGTGGGCTGGATCAGAGTAAAATACCCATTTTGATAGCCGAATGGCACCGTGAGCGTGCGGTGGAACGCCCGCACGGTGACACTCACGTCCCGCCGGATAAAGGGTGCGAGGCTCTCCTCGGCCAGTGATTCTTCAAGACGACGGGCCGTCGTCACCTCGGTTGTTGGCCGGACTGCCCCCCCGACCAGACGGCGAAACAGCAAATCGAGGTCTTGCTCAGGGTTGAGGACCTTCACTGGCCTTGCCGGCGTTAGCTGGATTTCGTTCCCGCGGGTGGCGATGAAATGCTCCAGGTCGGCAAGCGTACGGAACCGTTCCCTCTCAGCTTCGAGCCGTTCCTCGACGGCTGCCTTGAGGGCATTGATCTGATCCCAATCACCGTCTTTGGAACCAAAGAACTGCCGGATGCGTCGGTTGGATGCAGCTGTGCGGGCGCGGAGGAAGTGCGGCGCGGGGCAGAAGAGCAGGACGCCGACGTTGGCGGCTTCCAGCCGTGCCAGGTCGGGACAATACTGGATGACGCTGTAATAACCTTTGCTCGTACTCATGATGTCTCTCCTTGTGGAGCGGAGAAGTCGAACTCTCGTCGCGGCCAGATCCACCCTTCGATGTACTCGCTCACGAAAGCGGCACGGCGGACGATCAACTCCATGAGGGCCTCGCGGGCGGCACGCGAAACATCCCACTCCGCCGGGATGCTCTCGACGATGCTTCGGACCTCTTCTGGCCTAATTGCTCGCAAGTTTTGGACCGCCGCCAGAAGGCGCTCGCGGTCGAGATACTCCCAGAACTCGGAGAACAGACCGTAAACTCCTTCTTCCATTATGAACGAGATGTCGGCAACGTGCGCGGTCAAGTCGCGGCCGCAGGTGAAGCAACAGCCCTGGTCCATCACTTTCAGCAGCAAACGTTTTGCCGTGGCGCCCTCACGGGAGAGAAAGACATTATCCCGGTTTGGCTTTCTCCGGGTTGGATCGAGGGGATGACGGTCGCAGTTCCGCGTCCAGGTGTCGAATAACACGAGACCGGTGATGGCTTCCGGGTTGGCCAGTTTGCGCAACGATCGTTTCCCGCCCCATGCAGTGCCGCGCTCCCGCCGGCTGATGAAGGCAGGGCCGGGAGCGGCCTTGTTTCCGTTCGCGAAGGGAATGTCATCCTCGCCGGTTACTTCGATGAGGGCGAAATCAAACGTCGGCAGATCAAGGCGCCGTGCGAGTTGCGTTCCCACCCATTCGCAGGCAAGGACATGCGGCCCCTCGGGATTGCCCATCGCCTTGAGATAGCCTTCGCCCTGGTCCGTCTCTACAAGGACCGTGGCCGTCGCCGTCGCCAGGGTCCTGATAGTGTACAGGATGCTCCTGGGCTGCCAGGGGGATCGGGCCTGCGCCATCGGCGTCTCCCTGAACGAAAACGATTCGAGCCATTTCCTGACGCCGCAGTAAACGCCCCCAGCCCGACGCGCCAGCAAGCGTCAGGCGCGTCGGGCTGGGGGCGTGTGACGGGCGTGCTTATTTGTCCCCGGGTTTATCGACTGGCTTGTCGGTGGGTTTATCCTTCGGTGGGGCCTTCTCCTTGATGATCTCGCCGCTGAGGATTTCTTTCAGGCGTGCTTTCTGAGCGGGAGTGAGGACCATCTCGGCCTCGGCGTGTTCGTCGGCCCGCAACTTCCTGATCTGCTCGGCGAGCTTGTCGATCTGGCGGCGGTGTTCGGACTGAATCTTGTAGACCGTGGCGATCTGGTCTTTGGTCAGGCCCAGGTCTTTCCACTTGGAATAGAGTTGGCCGCGCGGCTTGGGTTCGTCGGCCTTCTTCTCATCGGGCTTCTTGTCCTGAGCCTGGACCTTCAGGCCATTCATGAGCAGACCGCCGGCCAGGAACGCGGCAACGAAAGCCAACGCGATCGCAATGCGGGACATCGACGACCTCCAATACGGGGTGGGAAGCGAGCCGAGGCAACTGCCTTACCCGAACAACCAGTATCAAGGGAGGTTTCGCGCGGTGCAAGAAAAAAGTGCTGATGCGCGCCCCAGGCAGCAGGCCACCGGCCCTTCCCTGCTGTTTTTCATCGAGTAACCTGAGGATAGGATTCGTTTCACCTGCTTGCGCCACACTCTCGATAGGATGCATGTTCGCTTGGGGTGCGCTCAGAGAGGAGGGCCGATCGTGAAATCGAGAGGATTCTGTCGAGAAGCGGTCCTGGCCGTCTTTACCGTGCTGCTGGTCGCGACTCCCGCCCGGACGCAGCCCGGAGCGGGCCTGGCTCAGGTTCGCTTTGCCGGTCCTGCCGGAATGAAGGTCTGGTTGCAGTCGCCGGCGACTGGTCGCTTTACGCATGAATCAGACCTTGTGGCGCCGGGGAGGCTGAACCTGCGCCAGGGCCAAACCTACCGGCTGCGACTGGCCGACATCCCCCGACGTCCCGGCCAGACCTTTTATCCGACGCTTCAGATTGCCGTGGCTGATGCGCGAGCGGCGACCTTCCTTCGCAACAGCGCCATTCAGGTCGAGTTGACGAGAGAGGACTTTGACGAGGCGGCGGCCGGGAGGCTTGTTACGCGGTCGATCAACTTGGCCGATGGTCCGGTCCTGGCGGTGCTGCGGATGGGCAACATCGATCTGGAAACACCGGGGAACGCTGAGGCGGGCAAGCCGCGACAGGTCGCCGACCTGCAGAACCGTTTCGCAAGATCGCGGCCAGATTGTCGTCGCCGCAAGCGGCCTCGCTTGCTGGCGAATGGCCCTGCCGCACTTTCAACATCGAAGGAAGGGCTGTGATCACGGATTCGGCCACCCATAACTGGACAGAAAGCCAGAAACGTGGCCCTTCTCAGGCTTTTTCGACCTGCTGGCCCCCACGGCGGGTGTACAATGGCCGAATCCCTGATCCCTGCCGAAGGAAGCACCGAATCGACATCGGTTCGCGACACCATTATCGGTCAGGTTTTCCCCCTTGCCCTCCCTTGAACACCAGCGAGGTTAGCGGTGGGTTGCTTCCGCAAGTCGGGCGAGGACTTGCTAGGAAATGGGGTCGCACCACGAACGGGGTCGCACCCCGAACAATTTGGATCGGGGTGCGACCCCTTTTCCTCTGCGCTTGCTGGCTGATAGTCCTGCAGCACTTTCAACAGCGAAGGAAATGCCGAATCGCCATCGGTTCGCGACACCTATTTCCGCTCCGTTTTCCGCCCGTTGACGTCTCCTTGGCACGACGACAGTCCGTTTGTATAATTCCGGGTTAGTGCCGGAACGCGAAGAAGAGCGTCGAGAACCCTGCGATGCTGCACCTGGAATTCATCGTCCTTGGCATCCCCATCTCAAACCAGGTTCCTGGCCCCAACCTCACGGCGTGGAGGGCGGCGGTCGCGGCCGAGGCCCAGAACAAGTGGGGCAAGGCGGTCCTGACCGGAAAGC
>JBBSDR010000998.1:0-3700 GCA_038240465.1 Gemmatales bacterium | reverse complement strand
CGCCACCACCCTCATTCATCACGGCATGGTCTATGTGGGCCTGCCCTACTCCTGCCCGGAACTCGCCGACATCAGCGAAGTCAAAGGTGGCTCGCCGTGGGGTGCCGCCACGATCGCCGGCCCCGATGGCTCCCGCCAGCCGAGCGCCAAGGAACTGGCCCAAGCCCGTTTCCAGGGCAAACACGTCGCCACCATCGCGGCCAAACGCTATTGTCTACCTCATGAGTGGTAAAGTGGTAAAGCCGCTCAGTCGTAAGTCCTGGCGAGCCGCAACCCAAAGTAGTCGTAGCGAATCGACGGACGATTGTAGTAGCGGTGAGCCGAACGCACATACGCTGGTTGGATGCCGAACGAAGCGCCACGCAAAACACGACTAACATTGTCGTTAATTACCCTCACGTCTTCCTTGTCGAGAGTCGCGGTCGTTCCTGCTTGCTGCGGCAGGAAGTAGCCGGGATCATACACCCAGTTCCAGACGTTGCCCTGACTGTCGAGCAGTCCCAGATCATTAGGCCGCTTCTGTCCCACCGGCCAGGCCCGATCCGGGCTGTTCTGGAGATACCAGGCATACCGGGGCAGCAACTCCACCGACGACCCAAAATACCGGCTCGTCGTTGTTCCCGCTCGTGCCGCATATTCCCATTCCGCCTCTGTTGGCAGGCGATAACCCTTGCGATTGAGGTAATCCGGGTAAGGCTTCATTCCTTCCTTGATGTCCTCATGCGCAGGATAGCACCATTCCGGTTCGGGGATGCCTTCCTTCTTGCTCAGCCAGTTGCAATACTGCGCGGCCATGAACCACGATACTCCAATAATCGGTCCGTTCGGATCGGGACTGTAACGATCTGTCGTTGGGACCGTCACATCCTTGTTTTCCTTCAAGAATTGCTCGAATTCCACGACTGTCACCGAGCGATTGCCAATGGCGAAATTCCGCGGAATGCGCCGGCGATGTGGCCGCTCGTCCTTGTCTGCATTCGTGTCAGAGGGCGGCGAACCCATGCGAAACTCGACCGGACCGGGAACCAGTACCATCGTCTGTCCCTGGTTGTTGACATACCAGCGGCGTTTATCATCGGAATTGCGGCGTTTCAGACTGTCGTCAATCTCGCGCAGCCTCTTGCTCTGCCCCCAGTCCAGCGGCCGTTTCTCTGGCCCTTCCTTGCCGTGCCGCAGCAGCCAATCAACAGCGCCATGAATGCCTGGATCGGCATCATCGCGATACCAGCCCAGCAGCTTCTCGATGAGTGGATCGCGCACAGTCCTCGGCAGTTGCTCGCCGGTGAACTCGCCCAGCGTCAGAATCAACGCCCGCCGCGCCGAAACGTCCTTCTCCGCGTCGAGGCGTTCGACGATCTGCTTCGGATCGACCTTGAGCAATCCCGCACGCCAGATGAATTGCGAGCGTGCCTCGGGATCGGGCCGATGACGCAGCAGCGGCCAGGCGTCGTCCGGCGCATTCATCTTGAGCAGGGTCGCGGCACCCGTCGCCGTGCGCCGGGCCAGCCGCTCGCGTTCGTCCTGTTTTGGAAACGGCCGATGCCATGCCGACGCCGTCACGGTCTTGCCGTCGGCGACGACAGCCAGCGACAACGCAGCCGGCCGATAACCCTGATAAGCCAACTCCCGGCAGCGCTCCAGATGCGCCCCGACCGACAGTCCATGCGATTCCGCCCCCTCGCGCGCCGGATCGTCATGCCAGACGGAAGCAAAAGGCCCCTCCTTGGAGGCAGTGATCGTCAAATCGACGAGCAGCTTCTCCGCGAGCAAGACGCGACCTTTGTGTGCATCCTCCTCATCGTTCAATAGATGATCCCAGGTCTTGGGAAGTCCCACCGCTTTACGCCAAACGCCGCAGAAGAGCGATTTGCCGTCACCACCGAGCCGACCCTGTACGGTCAACGGCACGAAGCCATCCTTCTTGTGGACGTCGGTTTCCTCCTTGTGTTTCGCTTCGGCAACATCGACATACAGGCGTGCCTCCTCCTTCGCCGCCGCTTTGACCCACAACACCGCGAAACGGTTGTCGCCATAGCCAGCAACGTCAGCGGGGATGAAACCGGCTTTCTGATGCAGCGCATCGCGTTCCTTGACCTGCGCCGCCGTCAGTCCCGTCTCGGCGTGGAAAGCGCGACCGTCGCGGGTCCAGACGGCGGCGATTGGCGAGCGGGGGGTGTGATCCCCCCGGCGCTGCTCACCGGGGTCATTACTGACCCCGCTCGCCCTCAGACGCACGGGCCGATAGCCACAAGCACGCATGGCCTCCGATACCGCCTGCCAGCGCTCCAGCGGCAGCGTCTGACATAATGCCCAGCGCTCGTGCAGCAAGCCATTCGCTGCCTCGATCTCGCGCCGCAACTCCGTACCTGGCTCTTTCCACGACGGGTCGAGTGGCGGATCGTTCCAGTAGCCTTCGCCCTTGACCTCGCGCCGCATCCGTTCGACGGCCTGCTCGCGATAGCGCTGCAACACGGGGAACAGCAGTGCATACTGTTTCGGATCGGCGTCGAGCAGCAGATCGGCCAGGGCGGCGGGATTGTCGGCGGCGTAATCGGCCAGCACCGTCGCGGCGAACTCGCGCCGTTCCGGCGATTTCGCTGTGCGGTATACCTCGCCCAGCGGCTTCACGAGCGAGGCACGCACAGACCGCAGCGCCTCGACCCAGGTCCCCAGATGCAACGGATTGGCCGACAGCATGCTCTCGACCACAAACGCTGCCTCGTGCGTCCAGCGTTCGCTCGCCGAATCGAAGGCCGCCAGTCCAATCAGCGCTCGAAAGCGTTCCTCGGTTTTGGCCTTTGTGTCCGACGCGGTCTTCCACATCCGAACTCGCAAACCGGCGCCATGAGGCGCCAGGGCATCGCGAAGGAGCAGCACCTCCGCTGGCTCCGTCTCGGCGAGCATGGCCTCGGCCAGTTCGTCGCGGACCATCGCCGGCTCGACGGGCAACAGGGCCAGGCCGACGCGCAGCCGTTTCGCGCCGCCCTGCTGCCACAAATCGCGCAGCCGCGGCAGCACGTCCTCGCGCGTGGACTCCAGTTCCGCGAGAATGCCGGGGACCGCACCCGGAGCGGCCTGTTGCAGCGTGTTGACGCGAGCCAGAGCGCGTTGCTTCTCGGCATCCTCGCGCCGATCCTGCTCCTTGCGAACCTGATCCAGGGCGGTGCGCGTCTCGCCGAGTTGCCAGGTCACCAACCCGAAAGCGACGACGATGACGGCTGCCAGCGTCGCCAGCAGTCCGGCCATGGCGGGCTGGCGCTTGATCCACTTGACCAGCCGTTCGCCGCGTCCCACCGGCCGGGCCGCGATCGGCTCGCCGTTGCACCAGTGGTGCAGGTCGTCCGCAAGGTCATCGGCGCTGGCATAGCGTTGGACGGGGTCTTTGCGCAGGCACTTGAGGCAGATCGTCTCCAGGTCGCGCGGCACACTGGAGCGATGCCGCGAGGGCGGGACCGGCTCCGCGGTCAGCACTTGCTGAATGATGTCGAACGTTGTCTCTCCGGCGAATGGTAGCTGTCCGGCGAGCAGTTCGTAGAGGATGACGCCGAGCGCGTAGACGTCGGCCGCCGGGCCGGTGTCGCGGACCTTGCCGGCGGCCTGTTCGGGAGCCATGTACGAGGGCGTTCCCATGACGGCGCCCGACTGGCTGATATCGCTGCCGCTGTCCATGCGCTTGGCGAGACCGAAGTCAGTGATCTTG
>JBBSDR010000997.1:0-3705 GCA_038240465.1 Gemmatales bacterium | reverse complement strand
TGTCAACGCCCCGGTTTTACCACCGGCGCGTTGACACCCCCGCTCTCCTTTCAGTTCGGCGGTTTTTGATCGAGGGGCGGAGGCGGTGGAACGGGCGCGCGTGGCTGGTGAATCACACAGAGCGTTCCCGGTTTGACCAGTTCCAACGTACGCGGATCAACCTCGGGGTTGTCGCCGGTCAGAACGGCCGTCCGTTTCTTCAGCAGCGTCGTCGCCTTGTCCGCGTCGATGGCTTCGAGCTTGCCGTCCTTGCTCACCACGAAGAACTTGCAGTCCTTGATTGGGATGGGCATTTTCTCGAACTTCCCGCTCAACACCGTAACGGTTTGTCGTTCGACTCTCTGCACATATACCATTGCCGTCACACGGCGTCTTTCCTCCGCGACCTTCCCGCCAGGCAGTTGGACCTTCACGATCGCCTCCCTCACCTCTGGGACCGCCAGGGTGACGGTGCGATTGACTACTCTGGTCTCCAGGATTGGGCGTTCCAGTTCGATAAACCCCTCCTTCCCCACGCTCGCCGGCCGGACGAGCAGCGGCGCAGTCCGGGGCAGCATTCCGGCCAGGCGAACGGCGTCGCCGATTGGACTCCCCGAGGTGGAAGCAGGGATCGGGACGGGGGCGGCTCTTCCCGGCAGGGTCAACCATGTCGCCGCCGCAACTGCGAGCCACATCCTACTCATGTTCATGGATTTCTCCCGCTTGAGCCGTGACACAGTTACTCTTCCCTTCCGCGCGGCATCGGTGGGGGCGGCAGGCGATCCGCAGGGGGCGGGATTTCTTCCACCTGCGGCGCGTCGTGGCCAGCACCACCACGTCCAAAGGGGAGTGTGTTGGCCGGCGGCACCAGGATGATGGTGCCTTCCTTGTAGAGCTGGAGGAAGAACGGGTCCACCTTCTTGCCGTCCAGCGCGACCAGGACGGTGCGATCCTTCGCCAGCAGCGTTGCCAGCGTTTCCGCCGAGATCGCCTTGCCGTCCACCGAGTAGGCCGTGACGGATTTCGCGGGCAGTTCCGCCGTGATTACCACGGCCCGTGTGACCTTCACTGCCACAGCGGCTTTTCCCGGCACCGAGAGAGGGGGCGGGAAGCCATAGCAGCCGACCGCGACAGGTTCGATGGGGCTGACGGAGGTCATCGTCAAGTTGCCCCTGGCGTCGATGCGTGCCAGCACCTGGGCAGGTTGCGCACTGCTGGCGGCGGGGTCAGGCGCCTGGGCGAGGACCGTCAATGCAAGCAGAGTGTACATGAGGAACCCTTCTGGCAGTGGAAGAGAGAAGCGGGACGTCTCCAGAAATGACTGAGGCGAGCGGCACGGCGTAAGCGTGCCGGTTTGTCTATCTCACCAGCAAGCTCGCCTGCGATGCACCGGCACGCTGAAGCTGTGCCGCTCGCTTCCGATGCACCGGCACGCTGACGCTGTGCCGCTCGCCTGTGATTCGCGCGGTTCACCACTTAACAAGGTTTGATTGTAGCCCTGGACTCGTTACTTCGCCAGCAACTTCGCGATCGCTTTCGACAGCATCTCCTCACACGGCGCGGCCAGGGCGACGGTTGGCTCGTAGCCACCCTCGAAGAATGCTCCATCGGTTGGGATGTAACCCATGCCGCCATCGCCGTAACCCGCCACGCAGACAAACGCATCCTTGCGTAACTCCTGCGCCTTGAGTTGATACTCAATGAACGGCTCGCCCGGCAGATTTAGCACAATCGCGGAGCCGAGAATCAGAGACGTCAGTTCGACGGGCCGCTCGATCCGCTTGAGCCAGCCCAGTTGCAGGGCCGCGTTGCCGCGTTTCGCTTTCGCCGCCTTGTCGTCCTTCAACGATTCCCAGCTCATCTTCTCGCCGAACGACGCTTCCTTGCGCGGCGCGAACGTGACGCGCTCCACACGCCAGCCCGCCTCGGCCAGCGGCCTCTTCTTCGTTCCCTCCCAGGCGGCCTTCATCGCCGTCCAGATGCGGTCGCGCAGGACAGGACGATTCTCCCTGGCGCCATCGTTATACTTTCCCGCCGTCACGTTGCCGGCACAGCCGGTGAAATAGACCTGGAAAACGCTGTCGTCCTCGGCCTGACGTTTCTGACGTGCGAGGCCGCAGAAGTCGCTCGATACCCGGCCATCGCCGTAGTAGCTCATCGGATGCGTCGCGTAGTAGTGCAGGGCAGCGCGCGGTTTGTCGCCGTCCCAGAAACTCAGTGTCTTCAGCCAGGGATCGATTAGCCCCTCCGGCGCATCGCGTGCTTCCTTGTTCTTGGTGGCGCTCGTCCGCGTGAACTTCACCTTGCCGTCCGGACCGAGGACGCGGCGATTCGACGCCACCTGCTCGACCTTCGCCTGCCCGACGCCAATGTCCGTCACCTTGACCGTTTTGGCGAGGCTCGCCTTGGCGGCATCGGCGGACCGGCTTACTGCCTGGTTGAAGAACTTTAGATCGAGTGACGGCGGCGCGCCGGGAACGCTGTCGATCAGCTTTTGCGCCTCGACGTCGGCGAAGGGAGCGTTGTGAGCGTGGATGCAGTGGACGGCGACTCGCTCGGGCGTTGTGTGTGCTGCTTTCGCCAGCGCCTCGCGCCAGAGACGATTGGCCTCGTTGCGCAGGCCGCACCAATCGACGGCACACAGGACGATGGGCGCTCCTGATCCGAGTAGAATAACACCGCGAACCCAGAGGGGATCGTCAACGGCGCGAACCGGCTCGATCCAGCCGCCACAAAGAGGGTGGCCGGCGGGCGGAGTGGCATCGGCGGAGAAGGTCGCCAGATGGTGAACGGCCATTTTCGGTCTCCTGGTGCGAGTCTCTGCGGCCCGCGCGGGGTTCAATCGAATGAAGGCATTCGATTTTGCAATTTCTTTCTTGGCAGTCTGGCGAGTCGGTGTCAATGATTTAATCGGAACGATCCGTCGAACCGATATTGAAGATAGGGACGATCGTGTCCCTCGACACGGGCTGGAAAGGCGAGCGATCATGAAAGCGAAACGCAACGGCAAGCTCTCGTGTGTACTGGCTGGCCTGGTTCTGCTCGGCTGGGTGGCGTCATCGCCTGCTCAGTCTCGCACAGGCAGTACCGGCGGCGCCGGCGGTGGTGCCGGCGGGCTGGGTGGCGGCGGTGGCGGTCTGGGAGGTGGCGGCGGCGGTCTCGGTGGCGGCGGTGGCGGTCTCGGGGGCGGCGGCGGCGGTGCCGGCCAGGCGTTTCAGGGAGGTCAGGCCCTTCAAGGTGGCCTCGGCGCTCTCGGCAACTCCGGCGGCGTAGGGCAAACGAGCAGTTTCACCCAGCAGATCACTCCGGGCGGATCGTCCGGTTTTGGCAGCACCAGTTTCATGGGGCCTTACTTCGTCAATCCGCTGTCGATCGGCCTGCCCACGAGTTCGAGTAACTCCGGCGGTTCCGGAGCCATGGGTTCGAGCAAACCCACCTTCGGAACGGCCCTTTACAACACGACAACGTCCGGCAGCCAGTTCGGCAGCACGAGCGGCGCCTCGAATTTCGGCGGCTCACGCGCCGGGGCTGCGGGCGGCGCTGGCGCTTCGGGCCGGGCGGGAGGCCTGGGAGGCAACAGCGGCCTCGGCGGCAATCGTTCGGGCTTTGGCAACAGCGGCTCGGGCGGCTCGGGCGGCTTCGGCGGCTCCGGCCTGTCCGGCGGCTCGACCTCGGCCGCTTATGCGACCCGTGCCAGCGCTTATGTGACCACCCTGGGCTATCCCC
>JBBSDR010000996.1:0-3707 GCA_038240465.1 Gemmatales bacterium | reverse complement strand
TTGTCGGCCTGTCGCCAGACGGTCTCCGACTGCGCCTCGACGCCCTTCTGGGCATCGAAGACGACGATGCAGCCATCGAGGACGCGGAGGGAGCGTTCTACTTCCGCTGTGAAATCGACGTGGCCTGGCGTGTCGATCAGGTTGATCGTATGGCCTTGCCACTGAAACGGGATACAGGCGGAGTAGATGGTGATGCCGCGTTCGCGCTCTTCCGCGTTCCAGTCGGTCTCGGTCGAGCCTTCATCGACGGTCCCCAGCCGATGCGTCGCCCCGGAGTAGTAGAGAATGTGTTCCGAGGTAGTTGTCTTGCCGGCGTCGATGTGCGCAATGATTCCGAGGTTGCGGAACTTGCTCAGGTTGAAGTCCTTCTCGGCCATGACAAACCCCCAACTAACAGAAGAAAGAGACCACGAATTACACGAATCACACGAATAAGAGAAAGAAAAGAGTGAGGCAGAGAGAACAGCAGGTGTCCAGAGCGACTCCCGGTCAAACTAACTCTCTGATTAACTCTCTTGTCTTTCTCTTATTCGTGTGATTCGTGTGATTCGTGGTCTCTTTCTTCTTCGTGGTCCTTACCACGCGAAGTGGGCGAACGCCTTGTTGGACTCGGCCATCTTGGTGGTGTTTTCGCGCTTGGTCATGGCCTCGCCCTCGCGGCGATAGGCGGCCATCAGCTCGTCGGCCAGGCGCAGGAACATCGGCCTGCCTGCCTTGCTGCGAGCGGCGCCGATGAGCCAGCGAATCGACAGACTCTGCTGGCGCGTCTTGTTGACCTGCATCGGCACCTGATAGGTCGCACCGCCGACTCGTTTGGAACGCACTTCGACCGTCGGCTTGACGTTCTCGACGGCCTGAGTGAAGACCTCGATCGGGTTGGCGTCAGGCATGCGCTTCTTCATCTGGTTCATCGCGCCGTAGAAGATGCGCTGAGCGGTGGCCTTTTTGCCCTGCCACATCAAGCAGTTGATGAACTTGCTGGCCAGCCTCGACCCGTAGACCGGATCGGGCTTCAGGGTTTCTTCGCTTGCGGTTCTCTTGCCCATGGTTGTCTCAAGGGGTTCGGTTACCAGCCCCGAGCGCAAGCGAGGGGTTGGTAGAGTCAAAGTTCAGTTTACCGACGGCACCGGAATCGGGTGAGCAGGCTGGTAGGGCCTGACGTCGCGAACCGTTCGCCGGAGCGGATCAAACAGCAGCCGGCATACCTGCTTGCAGCCGGGGCATGGGATGTTGACGGCGACGATGCATTCTTCCGCCGCTTCGGTCAGCCCTGCCCCCTTGCAGTTGAGGGTGGCCGTCATGGAGTGTTGACAGAAACAACAGGCGAACGTCAGGCTCAGCGTCAGTTCCATCGCGCGGTTTCTCTCGACCGGGAAAACCACCTTCGCCGCCCCGGCAGGAGACCGGAGGCGACGCGCACGAGCCGCCGGGCGTGGATCACGCACCCTCGCGCTTGGCCCCGTACTTGGACCGCGCCTGTTTGCGGTCTTGCACCGGCTGCGAGTCGAGGACGCCGCGAACGATATGGTAGCGGACGCCGGGCAAATCGCGCACACGACCGCCGCGCACCAGCACGATCGAGTGTTCCTGCAGGTTATGCCTCTCGCCGGGGATGTAAGCCGTCACCTCGATCTTGTTCGTCAGGCGGACACGAGCCACCTTGCGCAAGGCCGAGTTCGGCTTCTTGGGCGTCATGATCTTCACTTGCAGACAGACGCCTTTCTTCTGGGGGCAGCCCAGCAGCGCAGGATGCTTCGGCCTGCGATATTGCTGCGTGCGGGCCTTGCGCACCAGTTGATTGATCGTCGGCATTCTCAACTCCCGTTTCGATCCGCGCCCGGGTCGTGGCCCGGGAGAAGTAAAAGGTTTACGCTAGTGTTTCGCCGCCGGGTGGTCAAGAGGACAAGACCAAAACAGAAGCGCCGTCCCGATCAGCAGAGGGATGTTTTTCGCGATCGGACCAAAAGGATGCCACCACAGCAGCGGATCGTACAGCGTGGCCAAGATGCTAATGACGATAAGTCCGATCCACTGAAACGCGAGCAGAACGCGCAGGATTCGGCCCCGCAGAACGAGGGCCGCGATCCCTCCCGCCGCCTCCCCAAGACCCGCAAGCGCGAGCAGCAGTTTCGGATCGTTCAGTTGCACCCCCGTCACAGCTAGGACGGCAAACAACTCCTCCGTGGGAAATAAGACCGAGACCATCAGCCCTTCCCAGATCCAGATGAACGCCATGCCGAAGCGCAGGACCCAGCAGGCGCGTGGCGTCCAGCCCTCGCTTTCGACGAATTGAGCGGTCACCATGAGGGCGACGAGGGACACGTTCTTGCTCAGCATCCCGAACGGGTTGACGAGCAGTCTCGGATCCTCGACGCCCAGGACAACCGTGAAGACCCAGACCAGAACAGCCTGAAAAATGGTAAGCCAGGGTCGCGGCGGCAACAGCAGGACGCGCAGTCCGAGAAGCACCTCCCCGACACAGGCGGCAATCATGGCCGCATCCGGCAGCCCGAGCGGCTCGAGATAGTCGTGGCCGATCGCGCGATAATACGGATGCAGGACGCCGAGTCCCGTGGCCAGCCAGATGAAGGCAATGGCGCCGCGAAGCGCGAGCCGATCCATGCAGGTCCTCCGGGTCATCACTTCAGCGGATGCTTCTGGAAAAACTCCCACATCAGATCGTTGGCCGAGATGCTCTGCACCGTCTTGCCCAGGAAGCCGACATCCAGTTTGGCGCCCGGCCAGACGTGTCCGCCGCCGTCGATGGTGATCAGCACCGACTCGGCTCCTTCCTTGCCGCCGGCAAAAGTCTTTCGCGTCACCTTCAGGCCATCCTTCTTGCCGTCGCTCAATTCCTTCGTCTCCGCGTCTTCCTTGCAGCCATCCAACTTCGCCCAGAGGGTAACGCTCTCTTCAGCGCCCTTGAAGAGCATCATGCCCCTGCGTTCCGGGACCTTGTAGGGGACGAGTTTGTCTTCGGTGCCGTGGAAGTGGAGGACGGACACGGGCCGCTTTGGCTCCGCCTTGGGAATCGCCATCGTGCCGGCCACGGGAGCGATGGCCGCAATGCGATCCGACAATTCGGCCGCCAGGCGATAGCACATCATGCCGCCGTTCGAGAGTCCCGTCGCGTAGACGCGCTTCTTGTCGATGCTGACGGCCCCGCCGAGATCGTCGAGCAGTTTGCCGATGAATGCAACGTCGTCGCTCTTGTTTCCGGCGAAGCCGCGAATCCCGCCCGCGTTCCAGGTCAGGAAAGTCCCCGTGCCGGTGCCGTCGGGATAGACGACGATGAAACCGGCGTCGTCGGACTTGCGGTCGAGACCACTGTAGAACTTCATCATCAGGCCATTGGTCGCAGCGCCGTGCAGGGCGAGGACGACGGCAGCGGGCTGCTTCGGATCGTGCTTCTTGGGAATGTGGACGAGATAGGTTCGTTTCTGTTCGCCCATCATCAGGGAGCGCGCGTGATCGCCGGGTTTGAGCGTCTCGGCGTCAGCGGCGAACAGGAGTAGAAACGGCAGCATCGACATGGGACACCTCATGGGGAAGCGAAGGAATGTCCCCATCTTATCCGCAAGGTGTCTGGATGGCATGGAGAAAACGAGAACGGCCCGCTGGCTTGCACCAGCGGGCCGTTCAAAATACCCGGCAATGACCTACTCTCGCGCGGGAAGCACTACCATTGGCCCCGGATGCTTAACGGC
>JBBSDR010000995.1:0-3710 GCA_038240465.1 Gemmatales bacterium | reverse complement strand
GCCCCAACGCGCTCCGCTCGAAGACTCGCGTCGCGGCTAACCATGTCTGCTCAGGAGTTTAACGCAAGCGGAGCGCGTTGGGGCGTCAACGCGCTCCGCTCGAAGACTCGCGTCGCGGCTAACCATGTCTGCTCAGGAGTTTAACGCATGTCGATGGATGCATTCGCCACACGCCGCGAGGAAATGCGCCAGGAGTTCTTCGGCAAGCTGTTCCTCCTCGGCGGCTGGATCGGCGGCACCGATACCTACAAGCGCACCATGTGGGCCGCCGTCCCCGAGATCGCTCGCGCCCATGCCGGCTACTCGCTGACCATGCGCCGCGGCGTTCCCGAAGAGGGAGCAGGCAACCAGCTCATCATGGCCGGCCACGAGGCCATGCTCGCCCAGTGGTTCCATCGTCCGCTCAAACGCGCCGACATCGAATTGGCCATGCAGTGGTACAGCGAACACTCGGCCGTCAAGGTTTTCCCACGCGAACTGTGGCAGTCCATCCTCGACAGTCAACAGGGTGACGATATCACGTTGCCCGTTGACGTCTGGGGCTTTCCCGGCGGGCAGACGTTTCTCGCGGGCATGCCGTGTCTGTTCTTCGAGGGCGTCGGCGGCGCCATCTCCTATCTCGAACCGGCCATGTGCCGTTACTTCGCCCCGGTCATCCAGGCGACCAAGGCCCGGCTGATGAAACAGGTGACGGCCAACGACGCCGAGTTCGGTTTGCGCGCCGCGCCGGTCGAGGTGTCGAGCCTTATCCTACTGCTGGCTCGCTACGTCGGCGGACGCGGACAGTTGACATCGAACGACACGGCGGAGTTTCTCTGGCCGGAGCTGTTCAAGACGGTCGGCACGATTGGCCATGAGATGATGTGCGCCGCCCAGTCGCCGGATCGTTCGCTCGGCGAGGCGGAATTCGAGATGATGGACCGCTTCGTCACCGCCCTGGGCAAGGCGTCGCTGCTGTGCGATCTGGTTGACGCGGAGACAGTCGGTCTGGAGAACGCGATGCGGGTGATGACGGGGCATCGCGACAAGCCGGGCGTCGGCATTCGCGTCGATTCGGGTGACATCGCGGAGCAGTGCGCTCTGTATCATCAGCGCATCAAGGCGGCGGGGCTATCAACGCGGACGATTGTTTTTGAGGACGAGGTCAATCCCGACAGTGTGAGGAAGGTCTACGATCATTTCCGCCGGGTGACGGGTGAGGAGCCAACGATGCTCTTTCCCGGTGCGGGCGGCTACTGGTGGCGTCTGGTGCATCGCGACACGCTGGCGGCGGCGTTCAAGCGCTCGGCGACCGAGGATCGGCCGAACGTCAAGTTCTCGAACTCGCCGGGCAAGGAGTCGCTGGGCGGCTATCTGCGCGTGTATGGCCGCGACGACGTGATGATCGTGGCCGATGCGTCGGAGCCGGCGCTGGGCGAACCGCTGTTCGTGAAACTGGTCGAGAATGGCCGGATCGTCTATCGCGAGAGCTTCGAGGCGCAGGCAGATCGAGCGGATCGAACGTGGGGACGCTATCAGCGCTGGGAGCTGTCGCCGAAGGTGTCGGCCGTGATGGAGCGATATCGAATGATGCGAGCGACAGAAATCGAAGCAGCAAGGCGAAGGCTCTAAGTCAGGCGGTTTCACTTACCGCGAAGACTCTTGAGGACTTCCTCAGCTCGCTCCGCGGCAGCATCGGATAGGTCTGGACGCTTGATGAATTCTTCCAGGGCAGCCAGGACTTCTATGGGAGGTGGACGCAACGCTCTTAGGCGACCGGCAAGAGGTGAACTACCCGGTGGGACAGGCGTCTCGCCTGTCCGGACAGGCGAGACGCCTGTCCCACCGGGTATGTTTGAACCTGCCGCTCGCCTTAGGACGTCACAATACGATTCACTCAAATAGTTTCGCCGTGGCGCACGGAGCAAACCAGGGCGAGACGGTGCATCTGCCTGGCGACGTGCAGCAGGTGTTCGCAAACCTGGACGCCGGGAACCGACGTCTGGATGGACCGGAAGGGGCCGCGAATCTCTTCGGGAGCGTCGGGTTTCATGTCCCAGAGGTCGAGATGACTCGGCCCGCCGTCCATGTAGGGGAGGATACAGGCCCGCGCCCGGGCGGGGACCGCCGCGGCGAACGCGGACAGGCCGAAGCCGGCGGCGACGGTGCCGCAGCGGAGGAAGTGACGGCGGTCCAGGTAGATTGGCATGCGGCAAGTCCTGATGGCCGGGGTTCGCTCTGGCTTGCTGGCCGGGCATTCGGACGGGAACACGGGCGAGGCGGAAGCCGAGGCGGCTGTTTTTCCCGGCTCGTGCGAGCAGTCACTTTGCAATGTCGTCTGGGGAGAGAGCCTGCTGGGCCAGATGGCGAACCGTCAAGACGACGACCTCCTCGGCACGAATCGTGAATACCGCGCGATGCGTCGGCCGGCGTCCCAAACCAAAAAGGAGGTCGCGAATCTCATAGGCGAAGCGATCCCCTTCTCTGGATTGGCCATGCCTCTCAGCGTTCTCTGACAGGTCAGCGATGGCGTTGGCCAGGCCGGCGTACCATCGATCCGCCTGGTCTTTGGAGCGATGGGTCGCCCACCAGTCGTAAGCCGATTGCATTTCACGCTCCGCTTGTTCGGTAATCACTATGCGCCGACTCATGTATCGGTCTCGATCTGATTTCGTTTACGAAACTCCGCATCGAAGTCAGCAAACAGCCGATAGCGGCCGTTCTCCATATCGTTGATGCCGCTTTGGATGGCCTCCAGGTCGGCGTTTTGCTGCTCGAGCGCAGCGACGGCAACACGCAGGATTTCTTCTTCGGAAGCATAGCGTCCCGTTCCCAACAAAGCGTTCACGCGCTCTTGCACATCTGCTGGAATTGTCAGGGCCATTCCTTACTCCTTCCAGGTAAAACTCGACGGAACGAATTGGCCGGCTGCACTCCGCCATCATACCGAAACTGGGGTGACCGTGTGCATGGCGATCTCGAGGTCCTCCTTGATCCGCCTCTTCTCGCCCGCGTTGCCACCGCTCGCCATTGATCGGTGCCGTATACTTATCGCTGGGCTGAGGGATCGAGTGATGACTCTGGACGACTTTCTGCAGGCGATTGTTGCCGATCCGCACAGCGCCGCGACGACATGGGCCGTGCTGGCCGACTGGCTGGAGGAGCAGGGCGACTCGCGCTGGGAACTGGTACGCCTTCTTTACCAGCGCGAGTATCTGAGCGACATGCAGCCCGAGGAGCGAGACGAACGGGTGCGCCAGTTGCTGGCGTCCGGGATGGAACCGATCGCTCCCAGCATCATCAATTCGATTGGCATGAGGCTCGTGCTGATCCCCGCCGGAACGTTCCTCATGGGCTCCCCGGAGCCGGAGGGGCTAACATACGAGTATCCACAACACGAGGTCGAGATCACGAGGCCCTTCTCCCTCGGCGCGTTTCCGGTCACGCAGGAGCAGTACCAGCGCGTCATGGGCGAGAACCCAAGTTACTTCTCCGCGGCCGGTAGCGGCAAGGACTTCATCAAGGGCACGGACACGACGTTCTTTCCGGTCGAAACGGTCTCCTGGGATGACGCAATGACATTTTGCCAAGCGCTGTCAACACTGCCGGAAGAGAAGAAGGCTGGGCGGATCTATCACCTGCCGACTGAGGCTCAATGGGAATATGCTTGTCGAGGAGGGGCGAACTCTTTCACTCACTTTCATTTCGGGGACAGCCTTTCTCCGAATCAG
>JBBSDR010000994.1:0-3720 GCA_038240465.1 Gemmatales bacterium | reverse complement strand
CGCGTGGCCACCGCGCCCGGGGCCCGACGGCGAAATAACTTCGTGCCGCTTGCGGCTTCGCGGGCGGTCCGCTACGCCGCAAGCGGCAAGAAAGAGGGAAGTTATTTCGCCGTCAGGGCGATGATCTGGCACATTCACCTCGCTGGCCGGGAATACTACAATGCCGCAAGCGTGGCGATTCCTTGCCCTGCTGGCCGATAGGCCCTCTCTGTTGCTTCGGTGACCATGAAGATCGACCACATTAACGTTGTCAATCTCCTCTACGAGTATCCGGCCGAGCGGCGTTTCCGCTACGCCGGCGGCACCTGCACCGGCCGCGTGACGACTCTCGTCCTGGTCCACACCGACAGCGGACACGTCGGCATCGGCTCGGCTTACTCTCATCCCGGACTCGTCACCCCGATCGTCAAGGGGCAACTCGAAGCCCCTCTGCGCGGTCGAGATCCGCGTGATGTCGCTGAGTTGTGGGACAGCATGTACGCCCTGACGCGCTGGTATGGCCGCAAGGGAGCCGCCATGACTGCCATCGGGGCGCTCGACATGGCCTTCTGGGACCTGCGCGGCAAGGCGCTCGGCAAGCCGGTCTGGATGCTGCTCGGCGCCGAACGTCCGGCCTGCCCCGCTTATGCCAGCGCTCTGCTGTGGAAGGACGACGTGCGGCAACTCGCGACGGAGGCAGGCTCCCTTCTGGCACGCGGTTTCCGGCGAATGAAGATGCGCATGGCTCGCGGCGAGGAGTACGACATCGCTGCTGTGCGGGCCGTGCGACAGGCCATCGGCAAGGACAACGATCTGATGGTCGATGCCTCAATGCGCTACAACCTGCCGCTCGCCCGGCGCGTCGGCAAGGTCCTCGAAGAGAACGGCGTCTTCTGGTACGAGGAGCCGTTCACGCCGGAGGACATCGACGCGTATGCGGCCCTTCGAGGAACGGTCAACGTGCGGATCGCGGCCGGCGAGAACGAGTTCGGCATGCAAGGATTCCGCGAGTTGATCCGGGCCAAGGCCGTGGATATCGTGCAGCCGGACGCTGCACGCTGTGGCGGCATCAGCGAGGTCGTCAAGGTGGCAAAGATGGCGGCCGATGCGGGATTGTCCTTCGCGCCCCACACCTGGAGCGATGCCGTGGCGGTGACGGCCAACGCTCATGTTGTCGCCGCGCACGCGAACGGACTCACGGTCGAGATCGATCAGACCGGCAATCCGTTCATCGACGAATTGCTCGTCGAGCCGCTGCGAGTGCGCGACGGTCTGCTGGCATTGAGCGACAGGCCGGGACTCGGAGTCGAGTTGAACGGGAAAGCGATCGAGCGCTACCGCATGGCCGATCCGCCGACGATGCCGGACGGCTTCTATTCGGACATGGCCTTCGGCGCGGCGGCGTTCGCCTCATCACCGCCTTACCTGGAACTTCCGTGAGCAACTCTCCGCGCGTCGCTGTCGGTTCGATCTTCACCGAGTGCAACCACCTCGGCGGCGCTCCCACGGAGCTTGCCGCTTTCGAGCGCAATGAACTGCGCCGCGGTGAAGAGGTGCTGCACGCGAACACCGGCACCGTCGGCGGCATGCTCGACGCTCTGGGGCGACACAGGACGCACATTGTTCCGCTGCTTGTCGCGAGTACCTGTCCGGGTGGACCGCTCACCTCGGAATGTTACTCCACGCTGAAGACAGAACTGCTCGAACGCCTGCGTGCGTCGCTCCCAGTCCAGGGCGTGCTGCTGGCGCTGCACGGCTCCGCGACCGTGGACGATATCGACGATCTCGAAGGCGACCTGATCGGCGCAGTGCGCGAACTGGTCGGGCCAGAGGCGCCGATCGTCGCCACACTCGATTTGCACGCCCACGTCACCGAGGCGATGGTGCAGCAGGCCGATGCCCTTGTCGCCTGGGAGACGTATCCGCACAGGGACGCCTTCACGACCGGCGAGCGCGGCGCCCGGCTGTTGCTCGACATTCTCGAAGGACGTGTTCGGCTGGCGATGGCGCTGGCGAAGGTGCCGGTGCTCGTCGGCGGCGTGCTCGGTCACACGGAAGGGGAGGGGCCGTTCGCCGACGTGATGCGCTTCGCCAAGAGCCACGAGAACACGGACGGCGTCCTGTCCACAAGCGTCTTTCTGGTGCATCCGTACCTCGATTTGCCGGACATGGGCGGCGGCGGACTGGTCATCACCAACGGCGACATGGACAGGGCGGTGTCCCTGGCGGTCGAGATCGCCCGGCGCTACTGGGAGCGACGCTTCGACCTCGATCCAGACGTTTTCGCGCCGGCGGAGGCGATTCGGCGCGGGCTGGAGGTCGAGGGCGGGCCGGTGCTGCTTGTCGAGACGGCCGACTGCTGCGGCGGCGGCGCGGCCGGCGACAGCGTGGCGACTCTGAAAGAACTGCTCGGCATGGAGTTGCCGGCTCCGGCCCTCGTCCCTGTCGTCGATCCCGAGGCCGCGGCGCTGTGTCATCGGGCTGGTATGGATGCTGTGCTGACGTTGCAGCTGGGCCACAAACTCGATCCGCGCTGGGGCGAACCGGTGACAGTCAGAGGCCGCATTGCCTGGCTTGGCGATGGCCGCTTTCTCTACACCGGCGGCATCTGGGAGGGACAGGAAGGACACATGGGGCCATGCGCCGTTCTGGAATGTGGACCGGTGCGGGTGTTGATCGCCACACACGCCACCTACGACTGGGCCGACGAGCAGTTTCGCTGTGCCGGTCTTGACGCTCGTTCGGCGAAATTTGTGGTGGTCAAGAACCCGATGAATCACCGTCTCGGCTTCGCGGGGGTCTATCGCGAACGCTTCCTCCTCGACACGCCGGGGCCGACTCCGGCTGTGCTGCATCATGTCAAGTATCAGCGACTGCAGCGGCCCTATTATCCCGCCGACCGGGACATCCCCGGCTTGACGCCGCGAATTCTGAGACGAAATTGACAGGAGTGGATCGGCAGCAGTACAGTGAGGGAAGAGGAGATATCCCATGCCGCAAATTACGTTGACCGAGGAACAGTCCCGAATCATCGCCGAGGCCACCGACCCGATTGAGATTCGCGATGTCGGCGGACGATTGCTGACGCACCTCGTTCCGGTGAGTCCCGAAGTTCAGGAAATCCTGGAGCGGCACCGGCAGCGTCAAGGCGATCGTCCGCGAGGCATTCCCTCGGAACAGGTGCAGGCTCACTTGCGCCGGTTGGCCGAGATTCGCGAACGGCAAGGGATGGACGAAGGGCAGATGCGGGAGTTGCTGCGACGGATGCAAGCTGGGGAAGAAGTATGAATCCCTGGACGGTCGAATGGGACCCTTCTGCCGAACAAGAACTGGCCCGTCTCTGGATGCTGGCGGCCGACCCGCAAGCCGTGACGGATGCTCAGGCGAGGATTGACCGTCTGCTTGCTCGAAATCCCATCGGCAACGGTCAACATTTGGCCGAGGGGCTTTACCGCCTGTGCGTTCCGCCGCTGACGGTCTACTATCGAATCGATCCAGATTCGCGTCTTGTATATGTCGATGAAATTCACTTTACCTTCTGAAGAGAGCGCAACTGAGGGGGGTCTCCCGAAGGCCCCCCCTCGCTTGCGCCCGGGGCTGATATCGAAATAACTTCTTCAGCCGCGGGGCGGCCGGGGGGCGCTGGGGCTATCGGCGCCGGCGGGGGGGGGGGGGGTAAAGGTTTAGAAAGTGTTATATTTTGGGGTGGGGGGGGCGGGGGGCCGGGGTGGGTTGTTTGAT
>JBBSDR010000993.1:0-3720 GCA_038240465.1 Gemmatales bacterium | reverse complement strand
TATGACACCACGGTCATTCCGGAGATCAATCTCGCGCTGCTCGCCGGCCATGACATGCTCTTTCTCGGCGAGAAGGGCCAGGCCAAGAGCCGATTGATGCGCGCGCTCGTGCGCTTTCTCGACGACGCCATTCCCTATCTCGACGATCCGTCGCTGGCCGTTCATGAGGACCCCTACAAACCCATCACCAAGGCGGGAAAGCGTCTTGTTGCCGAGACGCCCGAGGATCAAGTGCGCATCGCCTGGTGGCCGCGCAAGCAGCGTTATGCCGAACGGCTGGCGCCGGGGACCAAGTTCGCCGACATCATCGGCGAGATCGATCCCGCCAAGCTGGCTGCCGGCGCTTCGCTGTCGGCGGAAGAGGCGCTGCACTTCGGCCTGATCCCGCGCATGCACCGCGGTATCTTCGCCATGAACGAGGTGCCGGAACTCGACGAACTGGTGCAGGTCGGCCTATTCAACATCCTCGAGGAACGCGACGTTCAGATTCGCGGCTATCCGGTGCAGTTCGACATCGACGTGCTGATCCTCTTCTCGGCCAACCCGGCCACCTTCAACCGCTCCGGCAAGGTGATTCCGCAGTTGAAGGACCGCATCGGCTCGATGGTCCAGACACACTATCCGCTCGACCGCGCGACCGGCATCGACATCATGGAGCAGGAGTCGTCGATTGACCTCGGCGGCGATTTCCCGGTCGTCGTGCCGTACTTCATGAGGGAGATTATCGAGCAGGTAAGCATGTCGGCGCGGAAGTCGAAGTATGTCGATCAGCAGTCCGGCGTCAGCGCCCGGTTCTCGATCGCGAACTATCGCACGATGGTCGCCTCGGCCCGTCATCGCGGCGTGCGCTTGAACGAACGGCCCGCCGTGCCGCGCATCAGCGACCTGGCGCATCTGCACGCCTCGTCGCTGGGCAAACTGGAACTGGACATGATGGGCAGCCAGCAGATGTCGGAGCGTCAGGTGCTGGACGCCATTATCGCGGAGGCGATTCGGACGGTGTTCGAGGAATACGTCGATAAGCACGGGCTGAACGAGATCGTCGATGTGTTCGGCAAGGGCGTGAAGATCGAGGTGGGAGACACGCTGCCGTCGTCGCACTATGCCGAGCGGATCAAGCGCGTGCCGAAGGCTTGGGAAAAGGCGTTCGAGGTGAACCCGAGCGAGAGCGAGGCGGTGCGGGCGTCGTGTATCGAGTTCGTCCTGGCGGGCCTGTATGCGACGGAGCGGATCTCCCGCTCGCAGCGGCACGGGCGGATCACTTATGAGATCAAGTGACTTCTCGAAAGGAGCAGATTCATGGCGCTGACGGTGCGAGGAGTCGTCCGACAGGGCGTAGTCATCCCGGAGGTCCCCTTGCCGGAGGGCGAATCCGTGGAGATCGTGCTGGCGGATTCCGCAGAGTGTCCACCCGATCTCAAAGAGGAACTGGCATCCTGGAACAGGGCCAGCGACAAAGCCCTGGATTTGGTCGAACGGATGGCTCAGGAGATGGAACGAGATGAAAAAGGGTGAGGTCTGGAAGGTGCGGCTTCCACCCGCGGCCGGACATACACAGACCGGCTGACCCGATCCGAATCCGGAGCGAAGGGCCAAATTCACCCTTGCCCCGGATTCGCGGGACATACGGAAACGTCAGCGCGACGCGACCGAGAACTCGGCCAGGTAGCGCAGCCGATGCTGGTCCCGGTCGAACACGATGAACTCGTTGTTCTGCACCTGCGACGCCCCGGACTTGCCGAAGACACAGTGATATCCCTTCGGCGGCGACGTGTAGCCATGCGCCCCCGGAGCGACGAACGGATTGCCCAGGCACACATCGACGGCGAACATGAACGCATCGCGTCCCTTGACCGAACCCGCGCCGCCCGACCAGTACGAATTCTGCAGGCTCGTGTAGCCCGCTGACTTCTTCCAGTCGTCGGCGAAGTACAGGCCAGGACCGAACATCGCCCCGGTGATGACCACGCCAACGAGTTGCTTCGGCAGACGCAGCGCCTCGCGAAGAATGCCGCTGACGTTGACCGAGCGCGTACCGTGGAACAGCAGGCTGGTGTTCGTCGCCTTGAATCGCTTCTGCTCGGGCGCCTTGAGGTCGGCGCGCTTGTCCGGCTGCAGTTCCGGCCCCTCCTTGATTGTCGGCTTCTCGGCGAGGATTTTCTCCTGCATCGTCTCGAGCTTGCCCTTGTCGTCGTCTCGCTCGACGCGCCAGAGGTTCTTCAGCGTCATGTTGCCGAGATGGCCGTGGCGGTTGTTCGTCGCGGTCGGCCACCACTTGTAGAGGAACTTGCCCTCCTTCGAGTCCGGCGACATCCACTCCATCGTCAGCTTCATGCCGGCGAACGGATCGAAGTCGGCATCCTCCTCAATGTCGGTCGAGTAGAGGGCGCTCTCGAAAGCGTCGATATCGTTCTGCCAGCCGAGGACGTTCTCCTTCGACAGGATCCACGTTTTGACCGGAGCGCCGACGGCCTTCTTCTTCGGAATGCGGCTGTACATGAGCGTGGTCAACTGCATCAACTGCTTGTCCTTGACCTGGTCGTCCTCGTCGTCGCCGATGACGAGCAGACGCTTTTGCGCCTCGCTGAGGATGGTGCGGGCCTCGTCGAGGGCGAGTTGCGTCGGCAGGCTCGAGTCGGCCATGCTGCCGCGCGTGTAGGCCACCGTGGCGACGGCCAGGTCGCGCATCAGCGACAGGGTCTGAGGGTCGCCCTCCGGGGCTGCTTTCTTCTTCTTTGGCTTTTCCGTCGTGCTGCTCTTGTCGGCCGGCTCGTCCTTTTTCTTCGCGCCCTCGTTGCTCTTGATGCTATGCGCATCGGGCAGACCGGTACTGCGCGTCGCCTGCGGGCGGACGAGGTAGCAGTCCTTGCCTGGCTTCGCCTGAAGCGTGCGGATGCCGGCGATGGTCACCCACTGGCCGCGCTTGTCGTTCTTGGAATGGAGTTGATCGGCGAACTCTGCCTGGGCGTCGGCCTCGCTGGAACACTCGACGAACTGGAAGCTCGGCTTCTTCGCTCCCGTCCGGCCCCACTCGAAATAGGCGTACCACTTCTTCGTCGTCTTATGCTGGACGACGGCGGCATGGTAGTACTTATTGCTGTCCTTGCCGTCCTGCGTGAAGCAGCCCATGTCGCAGATCTTGACGGCGTCGAACTCGGCGTCCTTCGTCGCCGGCGGGCCGAAGCACTGGAAGTCGTTGCCCGATGAGTTGTTGGGGAAGGTATCTTTCCCGAGTTTGCTGCCCATGTCTTGTCCTCTCTCTCCTGTCGATTGCCAGAGTGAAGGCGAGCGTCCCTCTCTCCCAGCGGAGGGGTGCTGTTCCTGCGAGAATGTGTGTGGGTTCGTCCTTGAATTGAGGGTTAGAATACCCTCGCGATTTCCGGATGTGAAGCATGGTAGCGAGAAATCGCCAACATCTCCACAAATCTTCTTTCGCGGACTGCTGAGCGTGAAATCGCGCGCGATTCAGGCTACACTCGATGTCTGAGAATCAAGGACCACCCTTTCGAGAGGAGCAGGCATGTCGGACGCGAAGGGAAGGAAGGCCCTGCCGGTCATCGTCGAACGGCTGCATGGCAAGTATCCCGATGCTCGATACGAACTGAAGTGGGACACGCCGCTCGACCTGCTCGTCGCCACCATCCTGGCCGCGCAGTGTACCGACGAGCGCGTCAATCTGGTGACGCGGACGCTGTTCAAGAAATATCCCGACGCCCACGC
>JBBSDR010000992.1:0-3720 GCA_038240465.1 Gemmatales bacterium | reverse complement strand
GCTACTCCAGCTTCGTCCTCTTGCCGCTGCTCAACTTCGCCGTCCGCAAGCGCTGCCTGCTCATCGGCGGTCCCGGCCGCGGCAAGACCGCCAGCGCCATCCTCATGGCCATCCTCGCCGGCTACAGCCTCAAGGACATCAAACGCGCCATCCAGCACGGCCAGCCGCAGATGACCATCGCCGATCTGCTCGGCAATCCGCTGCCCTCTGACCTCGTCAGCGCCAAAAGCATGGACACCGTCACCATCGCCTGGCGCCGCTGGCTCGGCATGCGCGTCAAGATCATCGACGAATACAACCGGATTCCCACGCGCACTCAGTCGGCCCTGCTCACCGTCATGGCCGACAACTACGCCGAGATGCTCGACCAGATTTATGAGTGTCCCGAAGCCGCCTGGTATCTCACCGCCAACGACGACGCCGGCGGCGGCACTTACCAGGTCATCGAGGCGCTGCGCGACCGTATCGACGTCGTCGTCAAGGCGCTGCACTTCAACACGCGCTTCCTCCGCGAACTGCTCACGCGCATCGAGGAAGGCTACAGCCCCGAGAACATCGTTCCCCGCCAGATCATCTTCACGGAAGAAGACAACGAGCGCATGAACCGCGAGTTGCTGTCCGTCACCTTGCCGAAGGAACTGCGCCGCCGGCTCGAATTCTTCGCCAGTCACTTCGAGTTCTTCGAGCCGGGCGGAGAACAGCTCGAATACAAGACGAAAGACACCGTCAAGGTGTCCGGCGGCGACCTGTCGCTGCTGGCGTCAGCGGACACCGGCCGCGATCGCGTCAAGGACCTCGGCAGCCAGACGCGCAATGGGCCGTCCGTCCGCGCTCTGCTGACGCTCTTGACCTTCCTCAAGGGAATGGCCTATTTTCGCGGCAGCCGAGAAGTGTCGCTCGAAGACATGCGCCAAATCATTCCCTTCGTCCTGCACGACAAGCTCGTCCAGGAGCCGGAGTCGCCCTATTTCGACGCGGCGGGCAACGAGTTGTATCGCGTCGATCGCATCAGCTGGCTGCGGCGGCTGTTCGACCTGTCCTGCGCCGAGTTCGACCGCCACAACCTCGACAAGGACGATCCCGTCGCCGAACTGGAGGATGAGTTCGATCGCGGCCTGCAGGGATTGGCCGAGGCGGAAGTTCGCGGCCGGCTGGTGAAGATCGAACGGCTGCTCGGACAGTGGGCCAAGGGCCGCAAGCTCTATGGCCACGTTTACGACGATCTCGTCAAGCTGAAGTACCTGCATCAGCGCTACACCAATTACCTGCGGTGGCTGACGTGGAAAACCTGATCTCGGGTGCTTTCGCCCACGCCCTGGCCGAGGGACGGACGCGCTATAACACACTCTTCGGCCAGGCACGTCGCGGCAGTTCCCGCCTCGACGGCGCCGCATTCCTGGACTTCCTGCGTCGGGGCGTCGATCCCATCGTCGCCGCTGTCGATGCTGTCGCTCCGGCCCAGGTCCCCGCTGTCGTCGAGGTCCTGTATGAGCTGGCGCTCGACCTTGTCGCCAAGGGCGTTTTCGGCAATCAGGCCAGTTCTCCCGAAGTCGAACGACTCTGGCCTGAACTGCTCAAGGGAGTGGCGGCACACCTGGCGCGAGCGCCGCGCCAGCTTGCCGCGCCGCTGACCAACGCGCTCTACAACCTTGCGACAAGCCAGGGTTGCCAGCCTGAGTTGTGGTGCAACCTGCTTCGCGCGCTCGGCGTCCACTGTGCCGATGCGGCGACGCTGCTGCAAGCGGGACAGGTGGCGGCATGGCGCTGCGGCATGGCCCATTTCCGCACCGCCGCACTCGACCTGGCTGGCGTGCTGCCGGGTGATGTTGTCCGGCTGGCGCTCGCCCTCCCGGCGGACGCCGACGTCTCGGAGTTGCTTGGCCGGCTCATCGACGATCCCTGGTTCCATCCAGCGCAACCCCCGTCCCAGAAGGGACTGCGCCGGGTGGCTGTCGTCGGCGCGTTTCGCGGCTTCGGCGGCGTCTTCGTCCGGCCGCCGCGCCTGGCCTATCGCGACGGCTGGTTCTACGCTTTCGACGGCGTCTCTTCCTGGGTAGTCGCCGCCGACGCCTTTGGAGCGACCTTCCATCGCGACGGCCAAACGCTGCCGGAAGATGCCTCGCCAGGGATTTTCACCATCGACTCCTCAGGGACCGTGAAGGGTCGTGGCTGCGAGCAGTCCTTCCCCGAGTTGGCCGGCGCCTCCAGCAGCAGCAGCAGCATGACGACGCTTGCCGTCACGCTGCCCACGTCGCACTCGCTCTACCTCGTCAGCGGAGGCAGCCGATGACCACTCTGACGCCCGAGTTGGAGACGCTGCGTGAGACCTGGACCAGCGCCTGGGCCGCGGCGCTGGGCGTCTGGAGCCGGTTCACCAAATTGTCGCTGCCGCGCTGGTGCTTCAGCGTCGAGGAGGAAGCGGCTCAGGGACTGACAGGCAGTTTCGCGATGATTCGGCTCCGCGATCAGGCTGTTGTCGTCAGTCTGCGCCAGGTGCAGGAAGAAGGGCTGGAGGCGTTTGGCGTCGAGGTACTGGCGCATGAGATTGGCCATCACATTTACGTTCCCGGTAACCTGCTCGAGCAAGGCCGGATGCTGGCACGCATGCGCCGCGGGCTGCCGAGCAAGGAGACGCATGCGCCGCTGATTGCCAACCTCTACGCGGACCTGCTCCTCAACGATCGTCTGCAGCGCGACGCCGGACTCGACATGGCCGGGGTCTACGAGCGGCTGGCGGGCGACTCGCGCAATCGCCTGTGGCGGTTCTATGTGCGGATTTACGAGATCCTCTGGAGCCTGCCGCGCGGCACCCTGGCTCGCGGCACGATCGATCCCATCATGGAGGGCGACGCCGGCCTGGGAGCGCGGCTAATCCGCAGTTACGCGCGCGAATGGCTCGACGGTGCGGGCCGGTTCGCCGTCCTGGCGCTGCGCTACCTGCTCGAACCCTTCGATGAGGGCGAACCAGAGACGGAAGGAGAAGAAGAAGGCGAAGGTGAGTGTGCGGGAACAGCCAACGGCAACGGCAAGGGCAAGGGAAAAGGCAAGGGAGGCAAGCGGCCCTTGAGCAGTCCCGAAGACGGGCTCGGCGGCTGGCGCGACACCAACGGCGACGGCACCCTGAGCGATCAGGACGTTCCCGGCGGACTGGCGGCGATGGACGCCAATGAGGCCGACAGCGTGCATCACCCCGGTCACGATGCCGACCTGACGGGATTCGACACGGATGATGAGGACGAGGGAGAAGAAGACGGCGCAGGCCAGGGAAATCGCGGCCGAAAGAAGGATGGACGCGGTCCTCCGCTCAACGCGACCAGCAAGGGCGGCGGCCAGGGACAGTATCGCGAGCCGTTCGAGTACGGCCAGCTCCTGCGCGCCCTCGGACTCGACCTCACCGAGCATGAGACGGCAGTGAAATACTATCGCGAGCGCGCCTTGCCCTATCTGGTGAAGTTCCCGGTCCGCGAGATGCCGCGCGCCACCGATCCGCTGCCGGAGGGACTCGACGTCTGGGACGCCGGCGAATCGCTGGAGAAAGTGGACTGGCTCCAGAGCGTGCTGACCAGTCCGATTATCGTTCCGGGCGTGACGACGGTGCAGCGGACCTGGGGTACGTCGGAGGGCCATGAACCCGAGAAACGCCCCGTGGATCTGGACCTGTACGCCGACTGTTCGGGTTCCATGCCCAATCCGCAGACGAACGTGTCGTATCTCGCGCTG
>JBBSDR010000991.1:0-3720 GCA_038240465.1 Gemmatales bacterium | reverse complement strand
ATAGCCGACGATGGAGATGACCGGCAGCTCGCGCCGCCCGCGCGCAGACCGCCTGAGCGCGCGCTCGCCGGAAAGTGTGTCAATGCGTTTCTCCAAGTGCGTAATTCGGTCGCGCACTCGGCGCCGGTCAATTCAAGGCGCTAAGGACTGACGGCGAATTAACTTCCCTCTTTCTTGCCGCTTGCGGCTTAGCGGACCGGCCGCTAAGCCGCAAGCGGCGGGAAGTTATTTCGCCCTCGGTCCTCAGCATCACCGACCGCACGAATTCACCGGCGGGCAATGGCGCCGGCGAGGGCGAAGAACATCAGCAGAGACATGCCGCACCCGATTGCGCCGAAGACAACACCGAGCGTGCGCGTCGGGCTTTCTCGACCACAAAGGGAGGTGATGAACCCCGCGACGGACAGGGGCAGGCCGAGATTGAGGGTCGCCCCACAACTGAACGGCACCAGGAGGGCGAAGAAGGCGCCGATGCAACTCAGCACCAGCCCCGTAACGGCCGCCCCTCCCGGACCGGTGTCTCCGGTGTAGCCGCTGTTATCTCGTTGTCTTCGCCGGGGCCGGGGCCGGCGCTCATCGTAATCGTCTTCATCGTCGCGGCGCCTGCTCCGGCGCGGAGGCGGCTCATCGTCGTGGTCGTAGTCGTCGTATTCGCGCGCCGGGATCCGCGGCGGGATCGGTTCCGGCTGTCGCGGCGGAGGCGGCGGCAGTGGGGGCGGTCTCTTCTCCAACTGAATATCGAACGGGCTTGGATCGGAAGGGAGGTGTTGCGGCTCGCGCGGCGGTCGCGGGCGATGCAGTTCATCGAGTGGGATCGGCGGAAGGAGCGTTGGCTGTTCGCCCGGAGAGGCACTGCGGGTGGGCTGGTTGTCGGCTGGTTTACTGTCAGGAGCCGGCACGAGGACCCGCTGCCCGCACTGGAAGCATGTGACTTTGCTGCCGGCGTCGCTGTCTTCGCCGTGAAGGGCAGTTGCGCATGTTGGACAGGCGAAGCGGATCATGCTTATCAACACCTTCCACGTTTAGCCGCGAGCCTCTGGCGAGCGCAACTCGCCAGCACGCGCTCGCCAGAGGCTCGCGGCTCAACAATCGCTAGGATGCGTGTGGGAATGCCTGCAGCGCCTCGTCGCGCGTCTTGTGGATGTCCACGATGCGGCCCATCTTCACCAGTTCGAACAGCGCCCGAACCGGACTGGTGATACTGCAAACCTTCATGTCGCCGCCCTGCACGCTCAACTGCTTCAAACACGTCAGCAGCGCGGCCAGGCCGGTACTGTCGATGAACTGGACCTGCCCCAGATCGAGCAGCAGATGCTTGACGCCGGGCAATAGCGCGGTCACGCGCTCCTTGAAGTCGCGATTGTTACTGGCATCCAGGAACTCGGCATTGACGGTCACCACCGTCACGCTCTCCACCGTATCGACCTGAAGTTGCATGACGAGTTTCCACCTGCGAGAGAAGGACCCCGGCGCGGTCCACGGCCGCGCTCACCCCTTGATTGAAAACCACTTCGCCCGACTTGTCAAACCCTTTGACCGGCGCCATCGACAAAACAGGCGTCCTCGCGCCGGAAATCGCTTCCCCTTCCGGCAGCCGCCGCGTTGCTCCTCAGATTGCGCTTCCGAAGAGCCGAAGGATAGGGGACGGAGCCTGTCCTGTCCTTTCGCGACGTCCTGTGCGCCGGACTGGTCTTCCGCAGCGACGCTCTCCCCGAAATGGCACCCGAGAGGCACTCCCATCATGCGCCAGCGCTGGCCCATCCTGTTCCTGCTGCTCGTGTGCTGGACGCCCGCGCCGGCGAACCCGATCCGCAACCGTCCCGTCCTCAAGCGCACCAACAGCAAACTGGCCGGACAGGTCCTCGACTACACCCACAACCACGGCGAGGACAATCGCATCTGGTCCGCCGCCCTGGGCCAGAAGCGCGACCTGTACGTCTACCTGCCGCCCGGCTACGACGAGAAGAAACACTATCCGCTCATCCTTTGGCTGCACGGACTCGGACAGGATGAGTTGTCCTTCCTGCAGAACGTCATTCCCTTTCTCGACCGGGCCATCGCCTGCGGCAAGCTGCCGCCCTTGATCGTGGCCGCTCCCGATGGGACCCTCAAGGGACACACCTGCTTATTCACTACCACCGCCAGCTTCTTTCTCAACTCGAAAGCGGGCAACTACGAAGATTTCCTCATGAAGGACGTCTGGGACTTTCTTCACGAGCAGTTCCTGATCCTGCCCGAGCGCGAGGCGAACGTCATCGCGGGCGTGTCGATGGGCGGCGGAGCGGCGTACAACAAGGCGTTCAAGTATCCGGAGCGATTCAAGAGCGTCCTCGGCATCTTTCCGCCCCTGAACACGCGCTGGGAGAACAGCCGCGGCCGCTATCGCGCCAACTTCGATCCGAACGACTGGAATTTCCGCACCGACTTCAGCCGGCGGCGCGAGACGATCGCTCGCTTTGGCGGCGTCATCACGATTCGCCTGGGAACGCTCCTGCGGCCCCTCTACGGCAACGCGCCCGATACCGTGGAGAAGATCGCCGCCGAGAACCCGCTCGAATTGATGATCAACCGCGACATCAAGGACGGCGATCTGTCCATGTTCGTCGCCTACGGCGGCCGCGATGAGTTCAACATGGACGCCCAGATCGAGAGCTTCCTCTACGTCGCCAAGCAGCGCGGCATCCACGTCACGACGGTGTACGATCCCAAGGGCCGTCACAATCTCCGCACCGCCCTGTCATTCGTCCCGAACATCCTCGACTGGCTGGAAGTGCAACTGGCCCCCTACCGGACGCCTTGACGTCTCGGGCCGTGTGAGGGTAGATGTTCCTCCGTAGAATGATCGTGGTAGGTTCGGCCATGATACGGAGGGATGTCGATCATGAAGGGTGCTGTTCTCACGCTGCTGTTGCTGGCGATTCCCGTGGCTCGGGCCGACGACAAGCCCGATCACTCCGACATCGCCAAGCTCATCCATAACGTGATGGTGCCGCTCGTCCCCAAGGAGTTCGAGGACAAATCGGACTGGGGCAAGACCGCGCCGCTGCCGCCGAACCTGCGCCTGCCGCGCGCGCGGCGGACCCTCATCATGGTCGATGGCCGGCTGGAAGCGCCGGAAGGCGGCTGGAAGCGCACGAAACTGACCCTCGATGACCCGGCTCGCAACGTTCAGATCCGCGTCACCGAACTGAGCCGGATCGACAAGGAGCGGACACGTCTGGGTGTCGAAGTCACCGTCTCGCTGCACGGCGAACGCGAACGGTTGCAGTGGGCGCGCGGCATCCGGCTGCTCGGCATCACGGTCGAGGCGGACGCCGTCATCGTCGCCAATCTCGAGACCGAACTGACGATCAAATTCACTCCGGGCAAGTTTCCGCCCGAGATCAACGTGACGCCAAAGGTGTTGCAGACGAAGCTCGAACTCAAGCAGTTCGACCTGAATCGCCTTGGCCCCGTCCAGTTGGGCAACAAGGAGGCGCGCGACCTCGGCGACGAGCTGAAGGGATCGCTGCAAGACCTGATGCGCCAGTATGAGCCGCAGGCGACGGCGAAGCTGAACGAGGCCATCGCGAAGGGCTTGAAGGACGGCAAAGCAAAGCTGTCGGCCGCGTCTCTCCTGAAGCTCAACCTCGGCGACAAGAAGTAGCGTCCTCCCTCCTCGTTCCCACGCTCTGCGTCCTCCCTCCTCGTTCCCACGCTTCTCCTCCTCGTTCCCACGCT
>JBBSDR010000990.1:0-3725 GCA_038240465.1 Gemmatales bacterium | reverse complement strand
TTCGTTGGCTCGACGCCCCTCGATTAGCCGCCGAACTGCTTCACCTGCCGGACGAGCCGGCAGGGGTCGTCACGAGGAGAGGAAGCCATCTTGGTTAGCCTGGCGAACTCGTTCACCTGCCGGACGAGCCGGCAGGGGTCGAACACCCAGCCAGGATTGCCACCGTGGTTTTTTTCACGTCAGGTTTTGAGGATTCGTGGATACTCTTCATACGGAACATCGACGTGGACCGGCGCGGGAAGCACGGTCGCGGCGCATCTCGTTTTCGGAGGAATCCCATGAACCGGCTCGAACTCTGTCTGAACGCGGATGATATCCATGCCTATTTGCTCGGCCTGGTCGGTGACGAGCGCGCGACGGCGATCGAACAACATCTCAAGACCTGCCGGAGTTGCGTCGAGGCCGTCGCCGCTCACTCCGCGGGCGACAGCTTCACTCACGCCCTGCGGGCCGGATCGAGTGGTCCTGGTCCCGCGGAACCCGAGGCGGTCCGCGCTTTGATCGACCAACTGCATCGTGAAGGACCGCCGGCGGACACCGTGGCCCCCACTTCGGCGGATAGCGTCGTGGGGGGCGATTCACTCCCTGCCGATGACTTGCCGCTGCTGGCTTCTCCCCTGCTGCCCGACGAGATCGGCCGGCTGGGCGGCTATCGCGTCCTGCGCCGGCTGGGGGCGGGGGGCATGGGCATCGTGCTGCTGGCGGAGGACCCGAAGTTGAACCGCAAGGTCGCCCTGAAGGTCCTGCGCCGATCGCTGGCGGCCCAGCCGGAGCATCGCCAGCGTTTCCAGCGCGAGGCCCAGGCCGCCGCCAAGCTGTCACACGATCACATCGTCACCGTTTACCAGGTCGGCGAGGAAGGCGATACGCCCTACTTCGCCATGCAACTGCTCGAGGGCGAGAGCCTGGAGGATCGCTTGCAGGCGCTGGCGGGGACCGGCCGAACGATGGCGATGGAGGAAGTGGTGCGGATCGGCAAGCAGACCGCGGAGGGACTGGCCGCGGCGCACGAGCAGGGACTGATCCATCGAGACATCAAGCCGGCGAACGTGTGGTTGGAGGGACAGCGCGGCCGGGTGAAGCTGCTGGATTTCGGCCTGGCACGCGACGCGGAGGGCGACGCACGGCTGACGCAATCGGGGACGATCCTGGGGACTCCGCACTACATGGCACCCGAGCAGATCGAGAGCGGGGTGGTGGACCATCGCTGCGACCTGTTCAGCCTCGGCTGCCTCTATCAGATGGCGACGGGTAAACTGCCGTTCGTGGCGCCGACCGTGTTCGCCACACTGCGTGCCGTGACCGCCAGCGAGCCGACGCCGGCGGAGCGCGAGAACCCGGGAATCCCGGCCGCCCTGGCGGGTTTGATCGCCTCCTTGCTGGCGAAGGATCCGGCGAACCGTCCGGTGTCGGCGCGAGCGGTGATGATGGAGTTGGAGCAACTGGAACGGACGTCGCGGCCAACCGATCGACAGGAGGAACACACGCAGGCGTTGCCGCTGGAACAGCCGAAACCAGTAAAGCGGCGCTGGAGCGGACTGGTGGCGGCGGCGGGTTTGCTGCTGACAGTCGGCCTGGCGGCGGGAATCGTGCTGACCCTGCGCACTCCGGACGGCACGCTGATCCTTGAGACTGACGATCCCACTGCGAAGTTCGTGGTCACGGGGACGTCGGTGGAGATCCTGCAAGGGCAGAATCGCTACGAGCTGAAGCTGAAGCCGGGGAAGTTCAGCGTTGAGTGCACGAATGGGAAGGGGCACTTGAAGCTGGACGCGACCGAGTTCGTGATGACAAGTGGGGAGAACAAGACAGTACGGGCGACACTGGACAAGCCCATTCCGCCGCCGCCCGGGGAGACCGGGAAGCCGCTGCATCCCGCCGCTTTCGTGAGGAATCCGGCGAGGTTACCGGGAGCAGAGGGCTGGGAGATCCTGCCGGCAGCACCATCGGGAGGAGCGTATCGCTTCAGCCCGGACTCGCGATACCTGGCCGGTCGGGATGGCAGTGCAATCCGGATCTGGGATGTCGATACTAAGCAGTTAGTGAAAGTTCTGCTTTCTTCAAACCTGAGCGGGCAGGGCCTTGCATGGTCTCCGGATGGAACGAAACTCGGCGTGCCTAACGATGACGGCCGCTTTGAGATTTGGGACATGACGGCCGGCCGGCGCCTTAACAAGCCACGACCTATCAAGACGGGTAGGAGGTGGACTGCCATGGCTTGGGCTCCAAATGGGGAGAAGCTCGCGATCGGCTTCTGCGGCATTGTCGAAATCGTGGATGCTATCACGGGCGAACTCCTCGACAAGCTCCTGCATGACGGCAACATCTATTCACTTGCCTGGTCTCCAGCGGGCAAATTGCTTGCCTCGGTGTCCGAAGGGGGCACCGTCAAGATTTGGGAGACCAACAGCGGGAAAGAAATGCCCGGACTCGATGAACTTTTCAAGTTGGAGGGGGCCATCGTGGCGGCCGAGATTGCGTGGTCCCCAGATGGTCATTTCCTCGTTGGAGTCACCTGTCACGGTGGTCCGCCAGCCACCATGCACTTGAACTTTTGGGACACACAGACTTGGAAAAACCGGCCGAAGGTCACGCCGATTGATCCTCGTTTCTCCCGGACTACCGCCTTTGCCTTGTTGCCAGACAGCCAGACAATTGCCTGTTCTGGCCGATTCTGGAATGCGACGAGCGGGAAGATGCTTCGCGAGATTCATTCGGAGCGTCATCGCCGCATCCTCCCCGTGGAAGAGCAGTTCCCAGACGGGCTGGAATATGCGTGGTCTCCAGATGCCAAGCGAGCTCTCACGAGTGGAAGAAGCGGAAAAGATGGCCAGTGGGACACTGCCCAGCTCTACATCTGGGACACGGATGCGGGCAAGCGGACCAAGCTGACATCCACGAATGGTTCCTCTTATCGATCAGAGCAAGTTTTCTCCCCGGACGGCAAATGGGCTGCGGTGAACGACTGGGAGGCCGTCCGGGTTCTGGAAACGGCGACCGGCAAACAGGTCTCGTCCTGGGCAGGTGCAAGAAGCGGCACCTGGATCGCCTTTTCGCCGAAAGGTGATCGCATCCTGAGCTGCTATCCTACTTGCGGCATTTCTGTGTGGCCCAGCGGCGCGAGGGCGGATGCTCCTCAACCGTATGACGGGGCACACTGGTACTACGCAGCTTGGTCGCCGGATGGGCGAAAAATTGGGGCGCTTCACAACCCAGGCCACGGACTACCATCGGGAATTCACATCCACTCCCTGGAAACCAAGAAGTCGATCCTGCTCGAGGGAACGGAAGACTGGGGGAATCGCATCATCCTTTGGGCCCCTGACGGCAAAACCATTGCAAGCTATTTCGATAAGGATAGTCAGCTTCAGTTCTGGGACCTGACGGGACGGAAACTCCCGATTCATTGGGGAGTCAGAGGTTTCTCGGACTCTTGGTCTCCTGACGGAAAGTTCCTGGCTGCTCGGGGCCGCCTTTTTGATGTAGCCGCCGGCAAGGAGGTTCGCTCCTTCGATGGCCCCGATTGGGACAAGTGGACAGGAGGCGTGCGCTGGTCAACTGACAGCCAGGAGGTGAGTTTCCGTGTAGAGTCGGAGATCTATACCTTCAAGCTGCAGACCGGCAAGCTGCTCGGCAAGCGGCCGGTCAAACCGCGCTCAACCGTCGTCTCGCTCCACTCCGGTAAGTGCCTCGTCGTCAGCCCGGAAGGCCACTATCGCGGCACG
>JBBSDR010000989.1:0-3728 GCA_038240465.1 Gemmatales bacterium | reverse complement strand
TCTGAGGCAGGCACAGCAGCAGGACCGACGTGGCCCGATAGGCGTCGAGGCCGATCTGGTGGTGCAGACGCTCGCCGAAAGCGCGGTTGCCGACCTGGTCGTGGTTCTGCAGGCACACGAGGAACGAGCGCGGCGGCAGACGGGATGGATCGCTGCCGCGCGGCTTGCCCCAGTGCTCGGAATGCTGGCCGCAATAGAACCAGCCCCGGTTGATCGTCGCCGTCAGGTCCGCAAGGCTGCCGCTGTAATCGCGGTAGTAGCCTTCGGAATCGCCCGCGAGAAGCCGGCGCATCTGGTGGTGGAAGTCGTCCGCCCAGACGCCGTCCAGTCCCCAGCCGCCTTGCTCCGCGGGTTTGAGCATGTGAGCGAGGTTGCCGTGATCCTCGGCGATCAACGGAATCATCCGCTGGGGCGCCGACGCTCGCACTCGCTCCGCCAACTCGGCGAGGAAGTGCTTCGGGTTCTCGTCGTAAATCGCATGCGTGGCATCGAGTCGCAGTCCGTCGATGTGGAATTCATGAATCCAGTAGAGGGCGTTCTCGATGAAGAAATCGCGCACCGGCGTACTGTGAGGCCCATCGAAATTGAGCGCGTCGCCCCAGGGCGTGCGATGCTTCTTCGAGACATACCAGGGACTGTAAGCGCCGGTGTAGTTGCCGTCGGGGCCGAGATGGTTGTAGACGACGTCCAGGAAGACCGCGAGGTCGAGGCGATGCGCGCTATCGACGAGACGGCGCAGGTCGTCCGGCGTTCCATAACAGCGCGCGGGGGCGAACAGATTGACGCCGTCGTAACCCCAGTTGCGCCGTCCGGGGAAGTCGGCCAACGGCATCAGTTCGATGGCATCGACGCCAAGATGCTTCAGTTCGGGCAGGCGGCGCTCGACCGCCGCGAACGTTCCCTCCGGGGTAAACGTGCCGACATGCAGTTCGTAGAGGACGACGTCGCGCGGGACGCTCCGGTCCATCCAGCCGCCATCGCTCCAGGGGAAACCCGACGGCGCGACAGCGGAAGCCCCATGAACGCCCTGGGGCTGATAGCGCGACGCGGGATCGGGAAACGGTCCCCGGCCGTCAATGCGATAGCGATAGAGCGCACCCGGCTTGACGCCCTGTTTCCACAGGCTGAAGAAGCCGTCCGCGGACTTCTCCATCGCGAGCGTCAGGGGACGGCTGCCAGGCAGTTCCAGTACCAGTTCGAGCCGGTGCGCTTCGGGCGCCCAGACGCGAAACCTGGTGCCGTCACCCTCCAGCCATGCGCCAAGCGAAGGCCGCCAGCCCGGGGCCATCCTTATTCTCCTTCCAACAAACCACAAACCACAAATCCGAAATCCGAAATCCGAAATCCGAAAACAAGAAGAGTTCTTGTTTCTGTTTCTTCCTCTTTTTCGGATTTCGGATTTCGGATTTCGGATTTCCTGAAGGTTTTACTTTTTGATCTTTTTCAGCGCTTGCTGCACGGCCATCTTGAAGCCGCGGTCGCGCACCGCCTTGTCATTGGCGATCTGATCCAACGTTTCGACGGCTTCACTGGCGTCGGGGCCGATGTTGCCCAGGGCGATCGCGGCCTCGGTTCGCAGGGTTGCGGTCATGGGATCGTTCCGTTTGCCGGCGTCCTTGACGACGTCGATGAGGACAGGCACGGCTTCCCTGGCATCCTTGCCGGCCTTGCCGAGAGACTGGACGATCTTCAGACGAGTGGCCGGTTGCTGGTCCTTGTCCTTGAGCAGTTCCGCAAGCGGCTTGACGCCGGCAGGACCGGTCTTGCCGAGGGCGTCCACGGCTGCCTGAATCACGCGTTTGTCCCTGTCCTTGAGCGCGGCGGTCAGGGCCGGGACCGTTCCCTTGACTTCGGTGCCGAACGAGCCGAGCGCCTGAGCCGAGAAACGACGCACGAAGACGTCCTCGTCCTTGAGCGACTTGACCAGGGCAGTGAACGCGCTTTTGGCGTCGATACCCATCTCGGCAAGTCTGCTCGCCGCCTGACGGCGGACGTCGGAATCTTTCGCGGCCAGGTCGCGCACCAGGCCATCAACATCCGCCCTGAGCGGCGCGGTCACGATCAGCGCTGCCAGGATACCGCTGAGAAAAAATCGCATGGTGAACATCTCCCGGAAACAGAACGACTTCGCCTGTTGGCTCTTACCGGAACTCTCGCACAGGATTGGACGCATTGGCGCGCAAGAGGGTTCCGGATCACGGGCCGCCGGATCGAATGAGCAAGAGGTAGAGCAGGACCAGGCCGGAGACGAGCAGGAGCGCAATCCCGCCAATCCAGACCGGCCAGGAACCGCCCGGGGGAACGTTCGGCTCCTCGGTTGGGGGCGGCGCGATCCGTTCCGGCCGGGAGCGGCGCAGGATTCGAGCAAATTCGGCATGCTCCGCGAGCGGGCGGAAGCCTTCACGCGGATTGGCGCAGACTTCGGCATCGCGGGGCAAGCGGCCATCGCGCAGCCGCCGGACGACCTGCGCGGTGGTCAACCGAATCCGCTTCCACTGCCCCTCGTCGTTCAGATAGCGAGCAATCCAGGTCCTGGAGTCCTTGTCGGTCAGTTTCACCGGGGGCGGCGTGGAGGCGTCGGGCTGCGACAGGTCGGGGTAAGTCGGCTGGCCGGACGTCTCCAGACAGGCGCGCACCCAGGGGTCCTTGAGGGCCAACTCCGGGTCGGCGTAGCTGGGGACGGGGGCCGACAGACGCGAGCGCTCCAGATCGACGATCAACTCGCTGGCCGTCTGGTAGCGGTCGCGCGGTTGCCTTGCCAGCATACGTGTGAGGACCTGATCGAGGACGCGCGGCACGGCGGGGTTGAGCCGGCTGGCCGGCAGAAAGTCGCCTTTGTCCTTGGCCTCGACGATTTCCAGCGGGGTCTCGCCCTTGAATGGCACTTCGCCGGTGAGGAGGTGATACAGGGTAGCGCCGAGGGCATACAGGTCGCTGCGGCCGTCGGCGTGTCGGGCGTTCACCGCCTGTTCGTAGGGCATGTAGTGCGGGGTCCCGAAGCCCTGCCGGGCGGCCGTCAGGTGGCTCGCCTCATCGGTCCGCTTGGCCAGACCGAAATCCGCCAGCTTCGACACGCCGGCCCTTGTGATGAGGATATTGTCCGGCTTGATGTCGCGGTGGATGATGTTGTGGGAATGGGCGTGTTCGAGCGCCCGGGCGATGTCGAGGGCAATGTGGACCGCGTCGCCGATGGCAAGCCGCCCATACTGCTCCAGCAGGAGGTGCGCGCTGGGTCCCTCGACATACTCCAGAACGAGGTAGAACTTGCTCGTGGCGGGGTCCTGGCCGGCGCCGAGACCGCGAACGATGCTGGGATGATTGAGCGAACTGCCGCTGCGGGCCTCGCGATAGAAACGGTCGATGTAGCCCTGGGTGCCGGCCAATTGATCGGACAGGACCTTGAGAGCGACCTGACGATCGGTCCGTTCATTGTAGGCCAGGTAGACTGCCCCCATGCCGCCTTCGCCGAGACGGCGGAGGATACGGAACTCCCCCAGTTGGCGCGGTTCCGCCGGCGGCTCAACCGGCGGCCGAGCCGGGTTCCGTGTGGGATCAGCGTGAGTGCGACTCAGCGAATCCATCAGTATCCGCCATCCCGCGCGGGCGAAAAGCGAAGGCATCTTCTGTTCGGGGAATGAGATAACTCTACACGGTGCAACGGCCCTCTGCAACGAGAATGTTACACATGAGAATACGTTTAGCCGCGAGACTCCGGCCGGCGCGCGCGT
>JBBSDR010000988.1:0-3731 GCA_038240465.1 Gemmatales bacterium | reverse complement strand
GGCATCATGGGGATCGCCTCCGCGGTCCAACTCTTCCTTGTAGCGGGCCATCAAGAACAAGCAGTAATCGACGCCGGCGCCGTAGGCGAGGATGGTGATGTAAATCTGCACGCCCTGAAAGAGCGTGATGACTCCAGCCCCGGCAAGGATAGCAAGGACGTTGATCGCGATCCGCACCGAGATGAACACCGTGGCCAGGGGGATCAGCGCCAGCAGCGGCGCTCGATAAATGAGCAGCAAAAGCCCGATGACCAGCACTACCGTCAGCGTCTCGGTGGCGTGGGCGCTCTGCAGTTCGGCACGGGTGTGGTCCCGGCCAATCACGGCGCTTCCGGTCAGGGCGATGTCCACGCCAGCCGGAAGTTTGCCTTGCTGGCGCAGGTCGCCGACGAGGTTTTCGATCTTCGCGATGATGGGCCAATTGTCGTGGGAGAGAAACTCGGTCGTCAACTCGACGAGGACGAGAAGGGCCTTGCCGTCCGCGCTCATCAGCAAGGGTCCGACGCCCAGGGCGTTCGGCGTTCGGATTCGCGCGATGAGAGACCGCGCCCGCGCCGGTTTGGATGGCTCGCTGTCGTCCGCGAACAGGGGTTCGTCTCCCGCGGGTTGATCCGCCAGGCCGCCATCGTCGTCGGCAATTTTCCGCAGCGCGGGTTCGAGAACGTCCTCAACGAATTTGAGATCGGGCGCCAGGGCCTTTTTCTCTCCCGCCCGGCGAACGACGAGGACAACGTTGCTGGCAAGGCGGTCGGTGGGGAACGCTTTCGCGTAGACTTCCTCGGCGCGGCGGCTCGGGGAATCCTCGGGAAGGAACGCGAATTCTCTGTCCTGGGCGACCTCGTCCCACGGGGGCGCCGCGTACTGGGTCGAGACCACCAGCAGGATCCAGGCCGCGAGCAGGAAAGCCCAGCCCCGGCGGACCACGTTGCCGAGGAAGTGAAACATGATTGGCCCATCCTTGATATCCCGTTGCGGCGGAGCGGACAGCCCGCCCGGCCGCAAGCGGCAAGAAGTTATTCCGACGGCGATTCTCAACTCACTTCGGCTTGCTGTCCGGCGGCGGATACGTTTTCCGCGTCTCGGCCAGCACCTTGGCGAGATCATCCGGGATCGCCTCGAAACCCGTGAGATGGAAGAGAGTCAACATCATCTGGCCCTTTTCCTTGCGGTTGGCGTTGAGGAGTCCGTCCCGGAACCCGCGCAGTTTGTCTTCCGTCAGGGATTTCTCCTGATAGGCAATCACCACGGGAGGGAACGGCTTCGACTGGGCGATTTCTTTCAACTTGCCGAACCGGCCGGGCTTCCGCCTCTTGAAAGCTTCGAGAGCGGCCCGGTCCACCACGGCGGCTTGCACCACTCCATCAACGACGTCGTCGAGAGCGTCCTCGATGTTGTCCTGCGCGGTGATCTTGGAGAAAAAAGCCTCCGGCTTCTTGGCCCCCGTCTGGCGTTCCACGAAGAAGCGCACATAGGGAGGAGTGCCGGCGGGCAGAGCGACAGACTGGCCCTCCAGGCCGGCGAAGTCCTTGGCCTGGCTCGCCTTCCCGGTCACGACGTAGGTCGTGGGATAGCGGTTGATGTTGATCGCCAGGGCCAGGGGCTTCAGGCCGGTATGCTTCTCCTGAGCCCAGGCGAACTCATAGCCCTGAAAGACGCCCAGCTGCAACTCCCCCTTCGCCATCTTGTCCGCCACCTCGTGCCAATCCTTTTGCCGGCTGATGTCGTTGTCCATGCCGGTTTCGCTTTTGATGAAACTCTGCAGCGACTCAAGGGCGGACTTTTCCTTGGGACTGCCGGGTTCCGCCGGAGACAGGTTGCCGCTGCTGCCGATGCGAAGGGCATCCGGCTCGGCCTTCTGACCAACGGCACGGCCGCCCGGCAGAATGAGGAGAAGCGTCATGGCCCAGCCAAGCGCAACAGCTTGACGAGGGACATGTGCAAATGCGCGCGAAAACCAACCCATGACTGTTCTCCTTACTGTTCGTGCGTACCGGGGAAGCTCTGTTTTCCCTGCTCCGCTTCATGCAAATGATAAGCCAAAGACAGGGAGTTGCGGGCCACTCGAAGAGGGCAACGGCAATCATCGTTCGGCCCAGCCGATGTCCTATCAGACCAGAAATCAGGAATGATCGCCAGGGCTGTCTCGTTCCGCAGGCATTTTCTCGGGTTATCGCGATTCGGGCATCGAGGCGCCCCTCGACACGGACGATCTAAACATCAGCCCTGAACTCTGCTCAAACTGCGACGGCGAGATGCCTGTTGCGCCGGCAATGTGCCTCAATCAAGAAGGATGGAACCAATGATTCACTGCGAGGCTTCGGGATCGTTGCGGCTGCGGCGGGCCGGAACAGTCGTCCTGGCCATGCTGATTTCTCAGAGCGCGCTCCTGACAAGCGTCCGAGCGGATGGTCCCGCGGCGCCGCCCGTGGTGCATCGGCTCTCTATCCCGTCGGTGAGGATCCTCACCCTGGCGGAGTGCCAGCAACTGGCCCTTCATGGCCATCCCAAGGTTGCGGCTCAGCGTGCCAGTCTCGCCGCGGCTGAGGATTCCAGCCGGGCGCTGGACGCCTTGCGAATCCCGGCCCTTCTGGTCCACGAATTGCCGATCCGGCGCCAGCAGGCCACTCTTGGAGTAACCGCGGCCGCGGCCGCTCTCGACCAGGCCGAGCGCGAGGTTGTCTACGCGGTGACGCGCACTTACTTCACCGTCCTGTTCGCCCGCGAGCAGGCGCGTGTGGCCGAGAGCGTCGTCGGTAGCTTGTCCGCCACTTATGACGCTGCCGAGAAAAAGTTGAAAGCTGAGGACCGGGATATCACGTCGGTCGATGTCAATCGCACGAAGGTATACCTGCGTCTGGCGGAGTCGCGGCGGACCCAGGCAACCCAGGGAGAGAAGCGCGCCCTGGCCGCCCTGAAGGAGGCGCTGGGACAGGGACCCGACTTCTGCTTCGAGGTCGCGGATTCTCGTCTGCCCGAGTCGAAACTGCGCCCCAGCAAGGACGATGTCGCCGCCCTGGCGCTGGCCCATCGCGGCGAACTGATTCAGGCTCGTGTCTTCCTCGATGTCGTTTGTCTGGAGATCGATGCCCAGGGGACCAGCCATCTGTTCAAGATGGAGACCTTCGCCGCCGGTTCCGACATTCACGCCCGGTCCATCCCCTCGGAGGTTCGTGACGGCGAGTATCGGCCTGGGGGCATCGCGCCCGAGATGCCGACCACCCTGGCCGGCTCGCGGTCCGAGCGCATGCAGCGTGCGTCTTCGTTCAAGGCCCGCGCGGAGGCGCTGGTCGAGGAGACCGGCAACCTGATCGCTCTTGAGGCCGAGGACGCCTTCCTGCGCTGGGAGGAGACGTCGCTTGGATTGGCCCCGGCGCGAGAGGCCGCCGTCACGGGCGACACGCTGGCCGGCGACCTCAGGAAGGACCTCACCAGCGGCCAGAAGGTCAAGGTGGAGGATGTGGTGAATGTAAACGTTCTGGCGGCCCAGGCGCGGAGCCAGTACAACGAGTTGCTCTACCGCCAGCTTCTCGCCCTGGCCGACCTGGAACGTGCGACGGCCGGCGGCTTCTGTGCGCGGCTCGCGGAACTGCCCGCCCCGCGCCCGGCACCGAAGTATCGGTGAAGTATGTGCGTGTACCAAATTGGCGAGCCGGGAGCGTCAGCAACCGGAGTCCTCTGAGGCGAGCGGGGAGCGAAAGCGACCGGAGTCCTCTGTCGAGCGTCAGCGACCG
>JBBSDR010000987.1:0-3731 GCA_038240465.1 Gemmatales bacterium | reverse complement strand
CTCAAGGAGCTTCTCTGCGGGGCGCTGGAGTGGCAAATCCCTGAAAGCATCAGCCGCGTCGAGGACATTTCGTTCGGCTGGTCCGCGGAGGAATTGCGCGCCCGCTCTCTGGAGACATCGCTGGTCGCCGGCACGGGCTGGCAGATCCAGGCGCTCAAGCAGGGGCAGCCGTGGGGCATCTTTTTGCTTGAGTTCGCCAACGATGCGCTGTTCACGGCTCGCGGTGGTCTCCACGGGGCCACCGGCACACTCCGGCAAGTGTTACGCGGCCTCGTTCCCTCGCGCCGCCATGGGTCGAACCTGCCGTCGTGGCAGCGCGAGAACTTGCTGTTTATCTGCACGCACGATTACCACCAATTCCGCTTCGCCTATTTCAAGGCGCCCAAAGAGACCAATCGGGCCGCCCCATTGGCAAGCTTCGGCTGGAACGAGGGCGACACCCACCTGCGAACGCTTTGTGAATACAACCTGCCGGCGCTCGCTTTTCCCAGCGACGGCGGCGCCGATCCCAACCTGTGGGTCCGGCAGTGGGCGGCGGCCTTCGACGTCGAGGCGGTAACGAAACGGTTCTTCGCCGAGTATCGCGCGGTGTTCGAGAAGGTGGAAGGGGCCGTGAAGGGAGTGCCGAAGGGAGAAGCACGCCGCCTGTACACTCAACGGCTCTTCAACCGGCTGCTGTTCCTGTACTTCATCCAGCGCAAAGGATGGCTCTCGTTTCAGGCGGACCGCCACTATTTGCGCGCCCTCTTCAAGGCCGCCGAGGCTGCCGGGGAGGACTTCCTCAACGAGCGATTGTACTGGACCTTCTTTAACGGGCTTAACACTTTCGGCGAAGCCCGGGAGACGCACTCCAAGGACGAACTGCGACTGCTCCGCGGTGAAGTGCCGTTCCTCAATGGCGGGCTGTTCGACCTCGAAGACGAATATGACGTCCAGGGCAAGGTGAAAATCGCCAACGACGCATTCGCCGCCGTCTTCGACCTGTTCGACCGCTACAACTTTACTGTTACCGAATCCACCCCTTTCGACATCGAAGTCGCCGTGGATCCGGAAATGCTGGGCAGGGTCTTCGAGACACTGGTGACCGGAAGACATGAGAGCGGCAGTTACTACACACCCCGGCCCATTGTCGCCTTCATGTGCCGGGAATCGCTGAAACACTACCTCGCTCAGGTCGTGACTGATGAGAGTGCCGTTGCCCGCTTCGTGGATGACGGCGACCCGGCGAAACTGACCGATCCTGAATCCGTCCTGAATGCACTGAGGAACGTGAAGGTTTGCGACCCTGCTTGCGGCAGCGGCGCGTATCTGCTCGGCATGATGCAGGAACTGTTGCGGCTGCGCGAGTCGCTTTTCGCCACGCGCGGTCTGGACGCCGTGAACGTCTACCGCCGCAAACTGGAGATCATCCAGAACAACCTCTACGGCGTGGACATCGACATCTTCGCGGTGAACATCGCCAAACTGCGGCTCTGGCTGAGTCTTGCCGTGGACTTCGAGGGAGCAACGCCGCCACCCCTGCCCAACCTCGATTTCAAGATTGAGTGCGGCGACAGTCTCACCGCTCCGAACCCGCAGGAACTGTCGAACCTGATGCGGCATGCGCTGGTGGAACAAGCCGACGAACTCGCCGACCTCAAGGGGCAATTCATCAAAGCACATGGGGAGGAAAAGAAGCACCTGGTGCAGCAGATCACGGAGATGGAAGCGAAACTGGAACAACAGATGCCGGACCACAGTCCAGCGGGTGCGCTCGATTGGCGGGTGGCTTTTGCGGAAGTGTTCAAGAACGGTGGGTTCGACATCGCGCTGGAGAATCCGCCCTATGTGAGAATGGAGTTGTTCAAGGCCGCAAAGCCGACTCTGCGGATGAACTTCCCCAAGGTCTATGTCGCCTCGGCCGACCTCTACGTTTACTTTTTCGCACGCACGCATCAGGTCCTCCGCCCGGGAGGGACCGCCTGTGTGATTTCCTCGAACAAGTGGCTGAAGTCCGGCTACGGCGAGCCGCTGCGCCGCTTCTTCGCCGAGTCCGCCTGGGTGGAAGCGGTCGTGGACTTCGGTCACGCCAAGCAAATCTTCCAGGATGCCGACGTGTTCCCGTCGATCCTCGTATTCCGCAAACCGACGACCAACGAGCCACCCCCAACCGCGCGTGTGTGTGCCATTCCCCGCGAGCGGTTGCGCCTTGAGGACGTGTCGCGACAGATTGAGGCCGAAGGGTTCAACGTGCCGCGAGTCCGGCTCGGCGCTGAAGCCTGGACGCTGGAGTCATCGGGTGTCACCGCCCTATTGGAGAGGATTCGCCGCGTGGGGATCCCGCTGCGAGAGTTCGCGGGAACCGGTCCGATTTATGGCATCAAAACAGGATTCAATGATGCGTTCCTGATCGACAGCCTTACAAAGGAAAGACTCGTTGGAATCGACCCGAAATCGAAAAAATTGTTCAGGCCGTATCTTCGAGGGCAAGACATCGATCGCTGGCAGGGTCAGTGGGCTGGTCAGTGGCTGATTGCCATGAAATCGACGGCCAACTACGAATGGCCCTGGTCGAACGCGGGAAGACAAGCGGAGGTTCTGTTCAAAAGCACATATACGGCTCTTCACGACCACTTCCAGCAATATCGAGAGCAGCTCACCGGGCGGAAAAACGAGGTGCGGTTCTGGTGGGAGTTATCGGGATCTTTGCAGTGGGATGCTTACGATAAGCCGAAGGTGATGTACCAGGAAATTCAATACCATTCGTGTTACCTGTTGGACCGTGCGAAGATGCTGGCCAACAATAAGGTCTTCATTCTCCCCAGCGATGACCTGTACCTCATTGGCGTCCTGAATTCCCCCCTGATGTGGTGGCACAACTGGCGCTATCTGCCCCACATGAAGGACGATGCGCTGACCCCATCTGGTTTCCTGATGGAAAACCTACCGCTTGCAAAGCCGACTGATGAAATCCGCAAGGCCGTGAGCGTCGATGTGCAACAGCTCATCGACCTCACGACCCAGGGTTACGAGGGGCGGCGCGCTTTTCTGAATCGGTTGAAAGCGGAGTTCGATATCGAGAAACCGAGCCAGAAGTTGCAGAACGCGGCGAGACTCGACGTGGACACCCTGGCAGCCGAAGTGCAAAAGGTCCGTGGAAGGAGGCCGTTGAGTGTCGCGGAGTTGAAAGCGCTGAACGACGAACACACTCGGAGCGTCAAGCCACTGCAAGCCCTGGCGGCGGAGGGCCGGCAACTGGAGCGGCGCGTCGCCGACCTGGTGGATGCGGCCTACGGCCTGACGCCGGAGGAAGTCGCGCTGATGTGGCGGACGGCCCCACCGCGAATGCCCGGCGAACCTCCGAGCGCGTTTACCGACTGTTCGGGCTGACGCGCGAGGAAATCGCGTTGGTCGAAGAGTCGAGGTGACCTGGCGCTTCCATGCGGTACAATAGAAGCGGCACGGCTCTGTTGAGGGGAGGGAATCATGTTGGGTGAAGAAATCGAAGCGGTGTATGAAAACGGCGTTTTTCGGCCGCTCCAGCCGATCCACTTGCCGGAACATCAGCGCGTCACGCTGGTGCTGCCGATGCCAGGGGTGGTTGCAAAAAACGGGACGCAGGCCGATGACGACGAGTTAGATGAAGTCGGCTATGCACCGCTTCCCTTGCAGCAATGCACGACGATCCGCGTGCGGCTGACGCAAATCGGCGAACTGCCGCCACTGCCCTACCCGGTCGATTCGGATGAGCG
>JBBSDR010000986.1:0-3734 GCA_038240465.1 Gemmatales bacterium | reverse complement strand
GGAGTTCGGCCCTCTGGTATCCAAACAGCGCTCCGCCCGGACAAGCCGGGCGGCGGCGACAATGATTCACTTTCTTGCCGAGGTGATAAAGGCCCAAAAAACGCATGACGGCAACGGTTGGGGGCGCAGGGGACGGTTTGCCAGCCTTCCGCATTATCGACTTCCAAACTGGCTAATGCCACCTGAATGGTACGAAAAAAGTGTCGTCCACCTGAACCACTCCAAACGACGCAATACCAATAACAACAATGGTTTGCGGCGATCACATCCAGGCAGTCTTCCTCTCCGTTCTGTCTTCCCGGGCGCACCCCGACCGATCGCACACTCACCGGGGGGTGTGGCGCTGGTGGAATGAAACGCATTTTTCCGCTTTCACCATAGTGGACTGCTGAACATTTCGCAAGTCCTGGCTCGATTATTCCGCTCCTCCCGCGCCGCTATCCCCGCCGGTTTTCCGCCAGCATGTTGCAGAAGAGGACGCCCTGTTCCAGCGCGTCGTCGAGGGCGTTGTGCGTGTGCGGCTGGGGGCCGAACCAGTGCCGCGGCATGTTGCGCTTCGTCGCCTCGCGATACTCCGTCCCCAGAAGCGCCATCGCGTAAGTCTTCATGTCCAGCGCCGAAAACGAGAACGGCGACTCCCCGGCGAAACGAATCAGATACCAGTACACAAAGAGGAAATCGTAGCCGGCAGGGTAGGCGACGAAGACCGGCTTGCCCGGCAACTTCTTGATCCACTCGACATAGCGCGGCATCACCTCGGCCGGGTCCTGCGCATTGTGACGCGCGTTGGCCCAGGCGTCGGGCTTCGTCTGCCACCAGGCCATCGTCTCCGCATGGCCGGTGGCGCCGGGAAGAGTCAGCAGGTTGACGCTGAAGGTCGAGACGAGCGTCCCGTCCGCCCGGTATGCCGCGGAGGCAAGGCTGAGCATCGAGTTCGGTCCCGGAATCGGCCCGTCCGACTCGACGTCGGTGCTGACGTAAATTTCCGCCATGAGAACTTCTCCAAGTTGGTAGATAAACTATGGAATGTCACGGCTGGTGTGTGGGACTCTTCGGATTACGATAACAGGACACAGCACATGAGCGCCATGCACAATCGAGGTCCGGTGGAAAGCGCAGCCGATGCGAGTCTGCACGAGCGTGCTGCCCGGTTTTTCGGCCCGCCCGCGGAAGCCGTCAGCATCGAGTTCGGGGCGCTGACGCATACCGGCAAGGTCCGCTCGCACAACGAAGACCATTACGGCATCGTCCGGCGCCGGCGCGAGCGCCAGGTGTTGGCCACGAATCTGCCGCCGGATGCCTTCCCGCCGCTTTACGACGACGCCTATGTGCTGGCCGTTGCCGATGGCATCGGCGGCGCATCGTTCGGTGAGGTGGCCAGCATGTTGGCCCTGCGCACCGGCTGGGAGCTGACCACCGGGGCCTTCAAGTGGCACTTCAACATCACCGAGCGCGAATCCGAGGAACTGCTCGAGATGCTCAAGGTCTCCGGACAACTGATCCACGAAAGACTGCGAAACCAGTCGAAGGCGGACCCGCGTCTGGCCGGCATGGGCAGCACCATCACCGGCGCCCTCATGATCGGCTTCAATGTCTTCCTCGCCCATGTGGGCGATTCGCGCGCCTACCTGTTCCGCAATGGAGAACTGGAACGGCTCACGCGCGACCACACGGTGGCGCAAAAGATGGTGGATCAGGGGTTAATCGAGTCGATCACGGACGCGCCGCGAATCATGCGGCACGCCCTGGTGAATTGTCTGGGCGGAAACAGGCCGGAAGTCGAAGTGGACACCCGGCAGGTCGAACTTGCAAAAGGCGACTGGCTGCTGCTCTGCTCGGATGGCCTGACCGATATGGTCCCGGAGCCGGAGATTATCCAGGTGCTGACCCGATGTCCCAAGCCCCAAGAGGCGGCCGCCGCCCTGATCGAGGCAGCCCTGGAACACGGCGGCAAGGACAATGTCACCGTCGTCCTGGCGCGGTATCCGGCGTAGGGGGCAACCCGCTAAGCCGCAAGCGGCAAGAGGTTAGCCCGCGAAGCGGCGCATGACCAGGGCGGCGTTCTGGCCGCCGAAGCCGAAGCTCGTCGAGAGACCGACACGGACCGGAATCTCACGCGCCGTGTTCGGGACATAGTCCAGATCGCAGAGCGGATCGCGCTGGCTGTAGTTGATCGTCGGCGGCAACACCCCATCATTGAGCGTCAGCGCCAGGGCCGCCGCCTCGACCGCGCCGGCAGCGCCGATCAGATGGCCAATCATCGACTTGATCGACGACATCGGCAGCGCACTCGCTCCCTCGCCGAAGACCCGCTTGACGGCCGTCGTCTCCATCTGATCGTTCAGCCGGGTGCTGGTGCCGTGGGCGTTGATGTAATCGACGTCGGACGGATCAATCTTCGCCTCTTGCAGCGCCCAGCGCATCGATCGGGCCGCGCCGCCCGCCTCCGGATCGGGCCGGGTGATGGCGTAGGCATCGAACGACGATCCCAGGCCGAGGACTTCCGCGTAGATCGTCGCGCCGCGTTGTTTGGCGTGTTCCAGTTCTTCCAGCATCAGGACACCGGCCCCCTCGCCGAGGACGAAGCCATCGCGGCCGGCGTCATAGGGACGCGAGACCTCCGCCGGGGGACGCGTCGCCTGGCTGAGAGCGCCGAGCGAGCGATAGGTGAGCAGCAGGAGCGGATCGATACGGCTGTCGGCCCCGCCAGCGAAACAGATGTCGATATCGTCGCGGGCGATGAGGCGAAACCCCTCGCCGATGGCCTGCGTGCCGGCCGCACAGGCCGTCACGATGGTGTTGTTCGGCCCCTGCGCGTTGTGAATCAGCGAGATGTGGGCGGCCACCATGTTGGGCAGATACTTGAGCAGCCACAGGGGGAAGAGCGAGTCGCGCGCTTTCTGACCGAGTTGAGTCGGCTGAAATCCCTCGGGACTTATCGCCTGGGCCAGCAGCGGCGCGATGTCCGGCAGATCGATCGGCACCAGGCCCGATCCCATGACGACGCCGACCCGCGTCGGGTCCTCGCGCTTCAGGTCCAGGCCGCTGTCCTTGACGGCCATTCCCGAGGCGGCGACGCCGAACCGTGCGGCCCGGCCCATGATCTTCAGGCTCTTGCGATGCTGCGCCGGCATCCAGGGCGTGATGTCGAAGTCCGACACTTCAGCGGCAATGCGAACGGGATGACCCGAAGCGTCGAAACTGCGAATCGGACCGACGCCGCTGATCCCGTTGACGCACGCCGACCAGAAAGCCTCCTTGCCAATGCCATTGGGGCTGACCACACCCAGTCCGGTCACGACGACTCTACGCATTGACAGGTCTCCTCCGAGAGACGCGATCTCAAGAACATCTCTCATCGGCGATGGGAAACAGGACGCTCACTTCCTCAACAACCCAACCAATCCACAACTCCTATACTACTTAACTTCACAATTGGAAAGCAACGGCTCATGCGCATAGATGAGCGTGATGAGCGCTGGCTCCGCGCTCGAACCGGCACAATCGGCTTCGACGGATCATGAGTTAAGCAGAACAGTTCGACCGTTCGCGAGCATGGATGCGGCGAGCGCCGGGGGATAGAGTGCTGCGCGTCGTTGAAGGTTGCGCTTGTATTTTCGTCGCCGAGACGCTAGATGCCCCGCCGGTTTACTGATGTCGCATTTCCCCGGCGATGGAGACTGCCGATGAGTCGTGGCGTCTGGCTCGTCATCGTCCCGGCTGCGCTGCTGCTG
>JBBSDR010000985.1:0-3736 GCA_038240465.1 Gemmatales bacterium | reverse complement strand
CGTTGAAGCAGACGTGGGCAAGGGAATAGCCGAGGACTTCCTCCGCCTCGTCGAAAAGTTGTCGTGCCGCGGGCAGCGTGTCATGCAGCGTTTTGCCCATGCCGATTTTCTGGGCGCCCTGTCCGGGGAAGAGGAAGACTGTGCGCGGCATCGGATTTCCCTCCCTTCCCAATGACCAATGACCAATGACCAATGACCAATGACCAATGACCAAGAAGAGACAGGGCCTCATTGGTCATTGGTCATTGGTCATTGGTCATTGGGATTTTGTGGTGGCGGGACTCGCTTCGAGTTCCTGCACGATCAGATCGTTGAGCCGGCTCTTGACGTACTGGGCGGCGATGCCCAGGGCGTTCTTGATGGCCCGATCGCCGGACGAACCGTGACAGATGATACACACGCCGTCGATGCCCAGCAGCGGCGCTCCACCCTGGGCCGCATGGTCGTAGCGGTCGGCCAGGCGCTGCAGGGCCAGTTTGCCCTTGTCGCGCTCGACGTCAAGCGACTGCATCAACTCCTGACTGACCATTTTCATCGTGAAATCGAAAACGCCCTCGCAGGTCTTCAGCACGACGTTGCCGGTGAAGCCATCGCAGACGACGACATCGACGGCGCCCCGGCAAATGTCGCGGCCCTCGATGTTGCCGATGAACTGATCGCGCAGCGGGCTGGCCACGAACAACTCGTGCGTGTCGCGCGTCAGGTCGTGTCCCTTGCCCTCTTCCTCGCCGACGTTGATCAGCCCGATGGTCGGTTTCGGCTTTTGCAGGATGTGGCGCGCGAAGATGCTGCCCATGACGCCGTACTGGTAGAGATGTTCCGGCTTGGGGAAAATGTTGGCGCCCACGTCGAGCATGACGCACGGGCCGCGCAGCGAGGGCATCACCGCCGCGATGCCGGGACGCTTGACGTTCTTGAGGAATCGCCTGAGCATGAAGCCGCCCGCGACTATCGCGCCGGTGTTGCCGGCGCTGACGATGCCGTCCACCTTGCGCTGGGCGAGCAATTCCCAGCAGCGCTTGATCGAGTTGTCGGGCTTCTTGCGCAGGGCATCGACGGGGGTGTCGTCCATGGTGACGACCTGCGTGCAGTGAAACAGTTCGAGGCGTTCGCGCGCTCCGCCGGCTTCCGCGAGAGCAGGTTCGACCTGCGCCTGGTCGCCGACAAGAAGCACGCGCAACTCGGGATCGGCGTTGACGGCCTGCACCGCGCCGGCGACGATCGGTCCGGGCGCGTGGTCGCCGCCCATCGCGTCCAGCGCGATCAGCATGGCGTCACTCCTCCTTGCGTTCCATCGCGATGAGTTCGCGCGCCTGAGTGTTGCTCCAGCCGCAATTCCAGCAAGTGATGTGGCCCGAGGTCACCGGGTTGCCACAGCGATTGCAGTAACACAGTTGCGGCGGCTTGATGCCGTGATGGCTGCGTCGTTTTCCCTGGCGAGCGTGCGAGGTACGTCTCTTCGGTACGGCCATGGCAGGTTTGCCTTTGTCATTTCGAGAGCGGAAAGAATTTTATGCTAGGGAAGCCGCGCAACACTGTCAAGCGCATCAATCGCGATGCTGCGGCTGTGGATTTTGGCATTCTTGGCGAGCCGAGCCGCGTAAGCGGCCGGGCGCGGGCCAGCCTGCCCGGCCGCTTACGCGGCTCAGCTCGCCAAAGTCACGGCCGGCGCGGGGCCGGTCCGGCACTCAGGGCGAGAAAGATCGCGCCGTCCTTCAGCGTGCGCTGATAGAACGGATCGACGGTATCACCGCCGAGAATGTAGACAACCGTCTCTTTCTCGAGCATGGCCGTGAGTCGGTCGGCGGCAATCGGCTTGTTTGCCGCGTCACAGGCTTTTACACCATCGAGTTTGATCTGCTCCTTGACCGGCTTGCTGACGATCTTCTTCACGGTGACCGTGATCTCCTCAATCTTGCCGTCAACCGTTCGCTGGCGTTTCTCGAACGCATCCTCAATCACGAACACCGGCCGGGTCAGCATGAGGAAGCCGTCCTTGATCGAGGCGAGGGCGGGGTTCGGCGGCGGCGATAGCGGCAGCATCGGCGGCGTGTCGCTCTCGACCTTCTTCATCGGATCGGTCGTCGCGGCGGCATCGGCGACGATGGCCTTGCGGTCGCCGAAATCGGTGTCGGTCGTCCGCCCCGCCTGAACGATGGCCTGCTTGCTGGCGCGGATCGGCTTGCCATCGACGGTAATCTCGACCTTGAGCGTGTAGTAATAGCGCCGGCCTGGATCGAGCGGCGGCGTCTCGAAGGATCGCAACTCTCCCGGCAGCGGACAGAAGACGTCATCGACGTACAGACGCGCATCGCGCGGCAGTTTTACATTGACCAGCCCCGTCGTCGTCGATTGGGCCTGGACCGGCAAGCCGAGCGCCAGCGCTGTGAGAATCGACAGGAAAATGAGCCGCGACATGTGTGGGACACCTCTCGAAGTAGGATAAGAAGGAGGCTCGTCCACCGAGCAACCGCGATCACCGGCCCTTCCATTCTGAAGGCCCCTTCGCCTCCCTTTCAAGGAAAAAGTCGAAGAATCGCGGCAGTTCTACTCTTTGATGCCTGTCTCTCTATCTCGCGTTATTTACCTATTTTTTACTTGACGCAATGGCTTTGCTGCCTGTATCTACACTCTTTCATGGCCCGCGTCCCGTCGCCTCGGCCTGTCCGCCGAGGATTTTTTCGCTAGACTTCGTGAAAGTTGTCACGATGTCTCTCTGGGGGGAGAGCGCGAATGGACTTTCACCTGTCGTCGTTCTACCCGATCTTCGTCTTTCTGATTGCCGTGCTGGGCTTTGGTTTGACGACGTTGCTGCTGGCGCACATGATCGGCCCACGGCAGCACACGAAGGTCAAGGACATGCCCTACGAGTCGGGCATGGACCCGATCGGCGACGCCCGGCAGAAGTTCGACGTCAAGTTCTATCTGATCGCGATTCTCTTCATTGTCTTCGACGTCGAACTGCTTTTCCTGTATCCCTGGGCGGTCAGCGCCTATGAAGCGCGTGGCGGTGAAATGCTGATCCCGGCAGCGCTGAGCTGGCCGATCTTCTGGGAACTGCTGGTGTTCATCGGCACGCTGCTGGTCGCGTTCGTCTACGCCTGGAGAAAGGGTGTGTTCCGATGGCGGTAGATACTCCTGACGTGATGGTGACGGTGCTGGACAAGCTGGCGTCGTGGTGCCGCAAGAACAGCCTCTGGCCGATGCCGTTCGCGACGGCCTGCTGCGGCATCGAGCTGATGGCCACGGCCGCCTCGCGCTACGACATCGCCCGCTTCGGGGCCGAGGCGATGCGCTTCACGCCGCGGCAGTGCGATCTGATGATCGTGGCCGGGCGCGTGGCCATGAAGATGCTGCCGGTGCTTCAGCGCATCTGGCTGCAGATGCCGGAGCCCAAATGGTGCATCTCGATGGGCGCCTGCGCCTCGTCGGGCGGCGTCTTCGACACCTATGCCGTCGTCCAGGGCATCGACCGGTTTATGCCGGTGGACGTGTTCATTCCGGGCTGTCCGCCGCGGCCGGAGCAGTTGATCCAGGCGGTACTGGACATTCAGGACCGCGTCATGAAGACGGGGACAATCACCGGCCGGGAGTTCCGCGCGCAGACCGCGCATCGCGGTCCGGTCAGTCTGGAGTCTCTCGGAGTCAAGGCCGAGGGGCTGGTGGTTGCTCCCGGAAACTTCGTGACGGCGACCCGGCAGCACGGCGAATGACGCCCGCAAGCGGCGAGGAGACT
>JBBSDR010000984.1:0-3738 GCA_038240465.1 Gemmatales bacterium | reverse complement strand
GACGGGAAGCGCATCGTCTCCGGCGGTTACGACGATGGTATGGTCCGTCTCTGGGACGCGGAGACCGGCGAGGAACTGCGCAAGTACGAAAGCCACAGGCGTGGCATTCTCGCCGTGACGTTCTTCCCCGACGGCAAGCGCCTCGCCTCCGCCAGCCAAGACGGCACCGTGCGCATCTGGCGAGCGCCGCGCTGACCTCTTATCGCAAGGAGCCGAACATGACCACCTGGTTGCCACGCTGGATCGCCTGCCTCATGTTGGTGCTCCCGTTCGTCCCCGCCGTCGCCGGGCGCGAGGACGGGATACCACCCCGGAACGACAAACCTCAAGAGCAGGAGTCGCGCAAGCTCCTGGGCGACGCCAGGCCGGCGGTGCGCTTACGGGCCGCCCTGGCGCTGGCCAAGGAGCAGGACGTCGAGGCCATTCCCGTCCTCATCGACCTGCTCGCCGAGTTGCCGCCGGCCGAGTGCCAGCAGATTGAGGAGGCCCTTCGGGAGTTGGCGGGCGAATGGGCGCCCGTCGTGCATCTCGCCGGTGATGACGACGTATCGCGGCGCATCCGCCGGGGCGCCTGGGCCGGGTGGTGGAACTGCACCGACGGGCCTGCTCTGCTGGCGGAGTTCCGCAAACGGACTCTGAGCGCCGCCGACCAGGACAAGGTTCAGGCCCTCATCCGCAAGCTCGGCGACAAGTCCTTCCGCGTCCGCGAACAGGCCACGGCCGACCTGGTGGCTTACGGCACAGTGGTCGTACCGCTGCTCCGCGCGGCGCTCAAGGGAGCCGACCTCGAACGGCAGCGCCGCGTCGAGCGCTGCTTGCAGACGATCGCTAGCAGCGCACGCCGTTCTCTGCCCCCCGTCGCCGCTCGTCTGCTGGCGTTGCGGAAGCCGCCAGGCGCCGTCGAGGCGTTGCTCGCCTTTCTCCCCTGGGCCGAGGAGGAACACCTGGCCGGCGAAGTGCAAACGGCCCTGACCACGCTGGCCGTGCGCGACGGCAAGGTGGACCCCGCCCTGGTGCGCGCCCTCGACGATCCGCTGCCCGTGCGGCGGGCCGTCGCCGCTGAGGTGCTGGCCAGGGCAGGCGGGGCGGAAGCGCGGCCGGCTGTGCGCAAGCTCCTGCACGACGCCGATCCGACCGTGCGCATTCGCGTCGCGAGCGCGTTGGCGGAAGCCAATGACAAGGAAGCCATCTCTGTCCTGAGGGACGCCCTCAAGGACATCGAGCGCCTTGTCCAGCAACTCGGCAGCGACGATTTCCGCAAGCGTGAGGACGCGATCGAGGCTCTGAACAAGGTCGGTGATCCGTCCCTTGCCGCTTTGCGCGCGGCGGCGACATCCAGTGACGACGCGCAACTCCGGCAGCGGGCCGCGCAACTCCACCGAGCGATCGCCGCCAGGCTGCAAGTCCTCTGCTACGAGGGACACACCGCACGGGTCACAGGCGTCGCCTTCTCTCCCGATGGGCGTCGCCTGATTTCCGCCAGTGACGATGGGACGGTGCGACTAATCGAAGCGAGTACGGGCAAACTGATCCACTGCCTGGCTCATCCATCGGCCTACAGCGTCGCCTTTTCCCCTGACGGCAAGAAAGCGATCTCGACCGGGGCCGGGGAAAATCAGACGTTGCGGCTCTGGGATATCGAAACGGGCAAGGAGTTGAAGCGCTTCGCGGGATATCAATCCCATGTCTGCGGGGCGGCCTTCTCGCCAGACGGTAAGCAGGTGCTGTACGGGGCCTACCCCGACAAGACGTTGCGGTTGCTGGACGTCGAGTCGGGCAAGGATTCCAGGCGCTTCGAGGGACACACGGCTGGCGTTGATACAATCGCACTTTCCGCCGATGGCAAGAAGAGCCTGTCGGGGAGCTACGATACCACGGTTCGCCTGTGGGACAACGCAACAGGCAAGGAACTGAAGCGTTTCGATGGTCACAAGGACCGGGTGTATGCGGTGGCCCTATCGAAAGATGGAAAACGGGCCGTTTCCGGTGGGGCCGAACACGTGATCAAGCTCTGGGACTTGGAGACGGGAAGGGAGATTCGGCAGCTGGAAGCGCATGCATTTGGAGTGCATGGGCTCGCCTTCTCGAGCGATGGCCGCCGCATTGCCTCCGCCAACTATGATGGTTACACGGTCTCCCTGTGGGATGCTGAAACAGGCAAGGAGTTGCATCGGTTTGAAGGACACACGGATTGTGTCTACGATGTCGCCTTTTCACCCGATGGACGTTTCCTCGTTTCCGGGGGGGCGGACAAATCGGTTCGAGTGTGGCGTGTACCCCGGTAATCCGGCGGTATCACACAGGGGCCGTGAGTCGTGTTACTAATTCACCTGTTTCTGGAGATTTGCTATGAGGATGCACGCACTGATGATCTTGGCGGTTAGCCTGTTGATTGCCGCTGATGCTCCCAAGGAGGACGCAGCCAATAAAGACAAGGAGAAGCTCCAAGGCACCTGGCAAGCGCTCCAGGGTGAAATCTTTGGCTTCGACGGCAAAGACCTTCGCGTTTTCAAAGCGCCGCCGGAAGAAATTGAGAAGCAGAAGCTAATCATCAAGGGAGGCCTCGACTAACTCCTCAGCGTGGTGTTTCCTTTCCTCCTCCAACCGCTTGCGCTCGGTGATGTCGCGGAGGTTGCATTGAATGACCTGATGGCCGTTTTCCTGATAGATGTTGCTGACGAACTCGACCTCCCGGCGTGTCCCGTTTTTCGATTGGAGCGGCAGGTATTCGTAGCGGATGAAGCCCGTCCGCCGCAATTCATGGAACGCCTCCCGGCTGACTTGTTCGTCGTGGAGCAGGCCGATCTCCCAGAGTTCTTTGCCTGCAAGCTCGTCGCGGGGGTAGCCGAGCAACTCAACCATGAACGGATTGGCATCGGTGATTTTTCGCGTGTCGGGGTCGAGGAGGAGAATTCCGTCTCGGGCTGCTTCAAAGAGCCGCCGGTAGCGAAGCTCGGAAATTGCGACCGTCTCGGCCAGTCGCTTGCGCTCCGTGATGTCCTCGATGGCGAGGAGGAGCAGCTCGTACTCGCCTTCCGGTGGAAAGCGGCGAGCGTTGAGGAGCATCGTCTTCGGGCCGATGTGTTCAAAATCGTGTTCGACCTCGAAGTTGTCGAACGAGCTGTTCGTCAGGATGATGCTCTCAAGGAGCGTCCTCAACCCGGGGATGTTCCACTGTCCGTCCCCGATGTCGTAGATGAATCGGCCTACCACATCAGGGGGTTCGACTTCAAAAGTCTCGTAGAAGGAGCGGTTCGCCGACACGATGTGAAGCCGATGGTTGAGGACCAGGAGCGGCCCTCGGACCGTTCTCACGATACTCTCCGCGTATCCTCTCGCCGACGCGATGAGCCGCTCGCTTTGCCTGCGTTCGGCGATATCCCGAAAGATGAGCACCACACCGACGATGTCCCCCCGGTCATCTCTGATGGGTGCCGCACTGTCGTCGATGGGTCGCTCGCTGCCGTCCTGCGCGATGAGGATGGTGTGGTTCCCAAGCCCAACCGTCAGTCCCCACTCGATGACTTTCCGGACCGGTTGTTCGACTGGTTTTCGAGTCTCCTCGTTGACGATGCGAAAGACCTGCTCGACCTCTTTCCCGATAGCGTCAGCGAGCGACCATCCGGTCAGCTTCTCGGCGACGGGATTGAGATAGTTCACGCGCCCCTCCCCATCGGCGGTGATGATGCCGTCGCCAATGCAAGAGAAGGTGATTTGGAGCCAGTCACGCTGGGCGCG
>JBBSDR010000983.1:0-3750 GCA_038240465.1 Gemmatales bacterium | reverse complement strand
GCAAGTCGAAACGCCAGGGTTCCCGTTTGGGGGAAAGGGGGCGGTGCGCCCGCGTGGGAACAATCCGGGATGTCAGCCCGTCAAAACGGACTACTTTGGGGTACAATCCGTCAAAGAGGACGGGCTATGAATAATCTGGGTTAGCCATTCGCCGCGCGTGCCTTCACACTGGGCGTCGTAGACCAGGCTGTGAAGGCACGCTCCGAGGAGGTCGTCCTGTAGCCATTCGGCCCCGAACTCGCACAGATGCAGGACGACCCTTCCATGTCCCATCCGCAGGGCTGCGCGAGCTTCATCTCGTGTCAGGGGTCTCATCAGAGGCTGTGATTTAATCGCCCTGGAGGCCACCTAAGTCCTTGATTCCCAAGGTGCCGACCTGGATTAAATCATAAGCTCTCAGGTCTCCAGAACGCCAGGCGGATCAGCACCAGCGGATGAAGCCCTCGCTGATCCATTTGGCCAGGTCCTCCTTGTTGCCATCGGTTGAGCCTTCACCACACTGGCTCCATCCCGCGTGGAGAAAGTAACCTGCCGGCAGAGGCCTGTTGCCACTCAACCTCCTCGAATCCCTCACACTCTTCGATAGCCCGGTCAGGAGTTGACGACCTTCACACAGTTCTGCTCGGCCGCGCCTGCGACCTTCCCGTCTGCGATCAGCTTCTCTATCGCGGCCTCGATTGCTTCCTTGATCCTGGGTCCTGTACGCTTGAAGCCCAGTTGCCGCGCCACCTTCTGAACGAGGTCCTCCCGGTCCGTGACGCCATAGTTCCGCAAGGCCATGAGGATCTGTTCACGAACACTCTCCGGTGGAACGTCCTCGATGGATTCATATTCCGGCTCCACGGGCAGAGTGAGCGAAGCTGGCTCCGAGGCCGCCACGGTCATCTGCGGCCCAGGGAACTGATGGGCTTCGTTGTTGCCAGCGACGGAGCTCACCGGTGAAGGGGATGCGTGCCGTGACTGCTCAAGGGCTTCCAGGACGCGACCGACTTGCCGCTCGCGGTCACGCAACCAGTCGGTCGACCACACGCGACAGAGGCGCCAGCCCAGTTGCTCAAGTACGGACTGGCGCAGCCGATCCCTGTCCCGGGCGGTGGCTGAAGAGTGATACGTTGCCCCGTCACATTCGACTCCCAGCAGATAGCGACCGGGTGTTTCAGGTTCCACGAGTCCCAGGTCGATGCGGAAGCTGCCGCAGCCGATCTGGCTGTGTACCGTCAGGCCCCGACGCTCCAGTCCCTCGGCCACCGCCCGCTCGAAGGGCGAATCGAAGTCCCGCTGGTTCGCTGCCACCACAACCGCTCGCAGGGACTCTGGCCCGTGTTCCGCATAATCGAGGTATGCTCGCAACAGGCGGACGCCGTGGGCACTGGTGCGTGACAGGTCAATGTCCTCGGCCCGCAGCGAGCTGACCACGGTCATCCGCTCGCGAGTCCGCGTAACCGCCACGTTGAGCCGGCGTTCGCCTCCCTGGCGGTTAAGCGGCCCGAAGCGCATCGCAACCCGGCCGCTGTCATCGGGTCCGTAGCCGACGCTCAGGAAGACGACGTCTCGTTCGTCCCCCTGCACATTCTCCAGGTTCTTGACGAAGAACGGCTCGTCCCTGTCCTCCCGGAAGAACGACTCCAGATCCGGTCGGGCTCTCCTCATCCGTTCCAGTTCGTCGAGGATCTGCATCTGCTGGCGCTGGCTGAAGGCGATGACTCCGAGGCTGACGTTGTCGGGGTGTTGCTGAGCGTGGTCGAGGACCATCTGAGCCACGCGGCATGCCTCAACCGGGTTGACCCCTGCCCCGGTTTGCCACCGCCCCTCGGCGACGTACTCGAACGCCACTGCGGGATCGCCGGCGACGTCTCGCGCACTGGGAAAGGTGACCAGTTCATCGCCGTAGATGAAGTGGTTGGCGAAGCTGATCAGCCCTTCGCGCCGGCTGCGGTAGTGCCAGCGCAGCCGCTTGCGGACAAGCCCCAAGGTACAGCAGACGTCCAGCAGGCTCTCGTAGTCCCCCAGAGCGGAAGCCTCGTCCTCGCCCGGCTCATCGCCGTCACTCGACCGCTCGAAGAAGCTCGTCGGAGGCAGCTGCTTCTGGTCTCCGGCAACGACCAGTTGCCTGCCCCGGTAGACCGCGCATACGGCGTCATGCGGCCGGACCTGGGATGCCTCGTCAAAGATGACGAGGTCGAAGTTACAATCGGGAGACTGCAGATAGGTGCTGACGGCCAATGGACTCATCATCAGGCACGGCTTCAGACGCGGAAGCAGCGTGGGGATACCAGCGAAGAGGTTGCGAAGCGGCAGATGCCTCTTCTTCTTGTTGACCTCACGGAGCAGGACGCCCATCTCCGACCGCTCGGGCGGGTCGGCCACCGCCCCCGGCCGCCCCGAGTGGGACAGGAGTCGGTGCCGCACCCTTGCCGGGGCCGACGCGACCGATTGCCGGTCCAACTCCACGAACCGGCCGATCAGTGCTTCCCTTCTCTCCGTGGTGAACCGCCCGAGTGCCGGAACCTGCTCGTACAGCGCGTCCAGCCAAAGGCGAAGGAAGCGGGTTCGGAACACGTCTGCCGCCTCTTCTGGCTTCACCTGTCCGGAACGAACCTCGTCGAGGATCGTGGACACGCCACCGGCGCGTGCCTCACTCTCGATCTCGCAATACCGAACCCACTCGAACAGCCGGCCTGCGTCCGTTGCACGCTCCTCCAGCCACCCAGCCAGGACGTCGAACGTCGCCTCGTTCAGAACAATTCCTGTGGAGACATTTCGGGAAGGATCGAACAAGCGCTCGGTGAGGAACTGCCACGATTCCGCGAAGGTTGCCGAACAGACCTCGTCGTTTCGCTTCAGTGCCTCCTGCAGGGAAGTTCGGTGGCCGGCGTCGGTCAGACCCTTCCTGGCGACATCGTCGAGCATTCCCTGTCGGTCCGACAGGAAAGACAACAGCTGGGTGGCCTGGACACCGAGGGTGCCCCAGTCCTTCTCCTCGGCTGCCTCCACTGTCTCCTCGATCAACCCGCGGCGGAGCAACGCTGCCAGTGTCGTTCGCGCCTTGATCAACCGAGCAATCATCTTGACCTTCTTGGGAACCGCGGTCCAGGACAGATCCTGGCCTTCCGCGAGCATCGCTGCTAGCTGCTCGACGGCGGCGCTCTCTCCTTCGCAAGCGGCGATCTGGCAGTCGAGCCACTCCACCACCTCCGAAGTAGTGCCGCGAGGCAGGGAATTGCCTTCTTCCTGAATCCCCCGAAGGTCTGTTTCTTGTACCAGTCGCCCCCATTCCAGCCGAAACGCCTGTTCCTGTCGGGCCAACCCCGAGGTGGTAGTGGGGAGACTCTGGCGGTCGGCCCGACCGCCAGGGGTTAGCGCCGACTGGAGGTCCGCCGGGGCCTTGAAGTGCTGCTCCAACCGCTCGGCGGTGCGGAGACCTTCCAGGGTTGCGTCCCAGTCGGGCCGGCCGCCCTCACCCGTCACCAGATCGTCCGCGTACTGTTCGCCGAGTTGCCGGAGGTATTCATTACGGCGATGGTAGGCGGCCAGCTCCTGCACGTCCATCAGCAACTCCGAACTCGCCGGCGGCCCCTGCAGATACCATCCGGCCAGCCGCCGCTTAATCGTCCACCAACGCGGCCAGAGTCTGAACAGGAAGGAGCGGTAGCCGCCTGCCTCGCGAATAAGAGGACTGCTCGCAGCGGCAAGCGCCTCGGGGGTCAACCGGCCCAGCAAGGCGGTACGCTGGGATAGCGCAATGCGTTC
>JBBSDR010000982.1:0-3755 GCA_038240465.1 Gemmatales bacterium | reverse complement strand
GCCTCGGACAAACGCGTTCGCGCCCAGTAGAAGTAGCCGACGTCGCCAGAATTCGGGTGCCTGGCGGGCCCGAAGTCTGGCGACTTCGGCTACAAGAAGGGGTGCGTTTCTTCTCTGCCGAGGTAATATCCAGGCGAGAAGAGAGTTGACGCACGCGGCACGAAAAGGCAGATGGAGGAATCTGGAGGCCTGGAGGAATTGCTGCAATGAGGCGCGACATGCATGCAGTAACGTGGAGTTGTACTCGTTTCATTTCACGTCCGCCACACCCCCTGGCGAGCGTGGAATCGGTCGCGGTGCGCACAAGAAGACGAAGACAGGCCAATTGCTGGACTCGGTGAACGCGCCGGTGCCTGGCACCTTTGACTTCCTGGCTCACTGCCCGGTCAATTTGTCCGCTATCGCCTGGAACTGCTCCAGTCGAGTCGCTCTTAGGCTCTGTCTGGAAATTAAACATGCGTACACAAAAACATGATCTGCGCACCTATATCGACTAAACTGGTAGTTGTAATTTCCGCGGAAAATCAACGATTTACTTGACCCTGATTGCAACTTTTTTCGCCAAATAGTGTACACGCGCTCAATTTCCAGACAGAGCCTAGCCCAGCCTCTCGGAAGTCCGTTCCCCTCGCTCATGCCGCCAACCTCAGGTTCAAGTCTTCAATGGTCTCCGGGAGTCGCTCGGGGATCAACGGGGTTCTTTCTCGTCCCCGTTTGCCCGGTCTTCGGGCTCGACCGGCCCGTTCTTCGGCTCCTCGGCGTCCTGTGCGTTGATGCGGGCAATCAGCGAGTGGATCAACGCCCGCACATACTCGGACTGGAGGACATTACGCACGAGTTGGATCAGGTCTTCGTCCGTCGCTGCCTGTCGTTGGATTAGCGAGGGGTCCAATTTACGCTGGACCTCCAGCCCCATCGCTTGTGCCGGATTCAGCGGCTTCGACGCGAACGCCTCGGCGGTAACGGTTACGGGGTAAAGCATTACCCGGTCGTGCGTCGCGGACAACAACCGCTCCCGATAGAAGTTCAGACCCGGCGCGATCAGGTCCAACGAGTGCTGGACCAACTTTTCCGACTCCGTCGTGGTCAACTTGGCCTGGAGCATACCCTGAGTCTTCCGGGCCAACAGACCTTCCTGGGCCTTCAGCACCGCGATGGGGAGCAAGACGTTGACCTTGATGTCCGGCCAGAGGTCGAGGTCGGTGGGAGGCATGGCAATTCTCCTTCGGCTACACGTTGAGCCGAAACAAGATCGGAAGATGGTCCGACGCCTGGGACGCCCGAGGACGTTTCCGATCTGTCAGCAGCGATTCAACTCCGTCATCTTCCAGGATACGCAACTCGGTCAGCGCATCCATCAGGGCGGGCCGGAGTAAGACCTGGTCGAACAGGTGCCCGTAGGAGCCTCGCGGGTAGTAGTACGTTCCTGGCGGCCCCGGCGTCCGGTCCCCGAAGCAGCCCCACATCGGGTTGGAGAAGAAGCGGTAAGGGCGTCCCGCCACCGTTCGCTCCTCGCTCCGCGCAAGGTCACGAGTCATCACGGTGTTGAGGTTTGCGCGCCGGTCACGCCCAGGTCGAATGGGTTCATATTCAGATCGCCGACCAGCACGGTGCGCTGATGTCCCACCGCATCTTCCGTCTCCGAAATCTCTCGCTGCGTGACGGTCGCTTGAAGTGCCTGTTCATCAGGCGTCCAGGCCAACTGGCTCTGAAAATGGAGGACGGCAAGCAGAATCTCGGCGTTCGGGGAAATTGTCAGACGGCGTCTTTTCCCGGCAAGTTGGAAACTTACCGCCACGAAGAACGCCAACTCGAAGCGGGTAACTTTGAACCAAGCCGGAAACGCTGCAGCACGACGGCTCGGGGCGTCCAAACACCCGAAGCAAGCACCAGAGAAGCGGATTTGAGTCTGCGCGATGCCGTAGTAAACCGCAACGGGTCGATACCCTCCTGATCTTCCTCATTGACAACCACTTCATACCCTGTCCACAATAATTCTCATCTTTCGACGCATCCTCGGAGGTCCGTCATGCGTGCTTTCCGGACACTTCCGCTCGCCTGTCTCCCCCTGCTCCTGTTCCGTTTGACCGTCGGAGGACAGGAACCGCCGGCGGCCGAACCGGCCTTCGCGGGACGGCCGCTCTCCGCCTGGATCAAGGACCTCGGCGACGCCAGTCCTCTTGTCCGCGAGGAAGCGCTCGAAGCGCTTTGCCGGATCGGACCGGATGCGAAGAAGGCCGTCGATGCGATTCGGCCCTTGCTCAAGGCCCCTCTCAACACCACCCGCCTTCGCGCCGCCATCGCCCTGGGCAAGCTCGAACTGAAGACCGCCGAGCTCCTGCCCCTCCTCAAGGAGACCATTCGCGATTCCTCCCGCTCGACTCGCCTGCTTGTCATGCAAGCGCTGCAGGAGTTCACGCTGGATCCCAAGGAGACCGCCCCGCTGTTCATCGAGATGCTCGCCGATTCTGACTACAACTTGCGCGAGCGCAGCCGAACCGACCTTGCACGGATGGGAGCCGCCGCCCTGCCCGCCCTTACGCCCGCGCTCAAGCACGATAATCCCGAGGTGGCACGAAGCGCTCTCAACCTGATCGCTACCCTGGGACCAAAAGGCGCCGGCGCGGCCAATGCGATCCGCGACCTGCTCAAGCACAAGAACGCCATCACCCGCTTCGCCGCCGCGAACGCGCTCTGGGTTATCGCCAGGGATACTGAGTCCACCACACCGATCCTCCTCGCCCTGGGACGTGATCCTACAACCGGTATCGCTCGCGCGCAGGCTCTGTCTCTCCTGCTCCAGTTCAGGCCATTGCCTCCAGCGGCGATCCCTGTCTTCGAGACTGCCCTGGAGGACCGCGACCCATCCATTCGCATCTGCGCCGCCCAGGCGCTCTGGGATTTCGATGGGCGAACGAAGACCACTCTGCCCATCCTGTTCGCCGCGCTCCGCAATACCGGCAACCCCGCAGATCGCTCCCTGGCTCGGACAGTCCTTGCGCGGATGAAGGCCCACGCGAAAGAGATCGTGCCGGCCGTCATCGAGATCGCACGAACCGGGGGGCGCGTCGATGGCGCCCAGTTGGAGTGCGGCCAAATCCTCGCACAGATGGGCGATGAGGCCGTCGCTCCTCTGGAGGGCCTGCTCAAGGAAACGGAACCCTTGCTGCGTCAGATGGCGATCGCCGCGCTGGGCGAATCCGGCGACAAGGGCTGCGCGATTCTCCTCGCGAAACTGCCGAAGGCCGAAGCCAGCGACCAGATCATCATCTGCCGGACTTTGATGCGAACGGGAGGCAATTCCGAGGCGGTCGTCCTCGCCCTGGCTGAGCTACTGAAATCGAGCGATCGGAATGTTGTCGATGCGGCCGCCGGCACTCTGATCGCTTTCGGTCCACGCGCGGCCCCCGCCTCGGCCACCCTCGCCGCCCTGCTCAAGGACCCAAAAAACACCCAGGTTCTCCGCTTCCGCATGTCCTCTCTGTTCGGCAACTTTGGCCCAGCGGCGAAGGCGGCCGTTCCCACTCTCGTCGAGGTACTCAAGGACGACAAGTTCGAGGAATGGGCGCGGCAACAGTCTTTGTTTGCCCTGGGACAGATCGGTCCCGGAGCGCGTGAGGCGCTGCCGGCCCTCGTCGAACTCCTCAAGACCGCGAAGGTCCAGCAGCGCTACAACTTGCTCAGCGCCCTCAGCGAGATCGACCCGGTTCATGAGGCGATCGTACCCGGTCTGATCGAGTTGACCAGGGATGCCG
>JBBSDR010000981.1:0-3756 GCA_038240465.1 Gemmatales bacterium | reverse complement strand
GGGGGCTTACGCCCCCGCTCGCCTGTTGCAGTGTGAGGTTGGCATCATGTCGAAGGCGATCACCGAGAAACACGACGATCACGGACCCGGACGGCGCTGGGAACCGGCCGTCGAGTCGGCGCCGTCGAGGCTGCGCGAGGACGAGCCGACGATCGCGCGGACCATCGGCCTGATCGGCGCCTCGTGCGTCATCTTTGGCGGCCTGGCCCTGCTGCTCAACGTTTTTAACGACACGCAGCGCATCGGCATCGGCATGGCCTCGACCATCCTGGCGGTCGGCATTGTCGGCCTGCTGTCTCATGCCGCCTACGACCGCGAATTGCAGATGCGCCGCATCTACTGGGCGCTCGGTTTGGGCCTGCTCGCCATTGGCGTCCTGCTCTGTCTCCTGCCCCTGGACGGCAACGTCGGCGATCTGTTCTTCGTCGGCTATCCCTGCCTGGGTCTCGCTCTGCTCTTCCTGCTGGCGACGCAGCATCACGAGACCGATGCGTTTATTCGCCAACTGACGCAGATGACGATTGGCGGCGCCGGGGCCGTGGGAGCGGGTGTCGCCTTCCTCCTGGGGAACGATTTCAAGGACACGCACTTCCTGGTCCCTTACGGCGCCCTGCTCGCTCTCATGGCCCTGGGGTATCTGGCGGCCTTCGTCAGTTCGCACGGCGTGGCCAGCGACGTCGGCTATCGCACTGCCCGGGGCTTCGGCTTGCTCGGCCTGGTCGGGGTCGTCATTGGCGTGGTGCGGACATTCGTTCCCAGTTCGTGGGATGCGCTGACGATGCCGGCCGTCCCCTGGGGCGTCCTCTACATCACCCTCGGTTTGGCCTACGTCGTCGTGTCGATTACCATGTGGTCCGACAACCCGATTGTCGTCCTGACGCGGCGCGAACTGTCCTCGTACTTCCTGTCGCCGCTGATCTACATGGTGCTGATCGCCTTGACAATTGTCGGCTGGTTCTTCTACCAGAACTTCCTCGGCCGGGCGATTCGCCAGCCCATGCAGGAACCGATCCTGGCCATTTACGTCCTCAACATCGGCCCCATTCTCCTGGTCTGCTTCATCGTCCCCGTGCTGACCATGAAACTGCTCAGCGAGGAACGCCGGACCGGTTCGCTGGAAGTGCTGCTGACGGCGCCGGTCAATGAGACGTCGGTCGTTCTGAGCAAGTTCCTGGCGGCCTTTTTCCTGTTCATGCTGATCTGGACGCCGTGGTGGCTGTTCCTGATCGCTCTCCGGGTGGGCGGCGGCGAGGCATTCGACTATCGGCCTCTGTTCAGCTTCCTGATCGCTCTCGGGTTCACCGGCGCCAGTTTCGTCGCCATGGGCCTGTTCTGCTCCAGCCTGACGCAGAACCAGGTGGCCAGCGCCGTTCTCACCTTCGCCGGCATGATCCTCTTCCTGGGCATCGCCTTTTTGCGGGGCCAAGTGCCGGAAACCAGCCCGTGGGGCGCTGTCGTCAAGCATGCCGATTACATCGAGCTGTGGGACCAGGCCCTCAACGGGGCGCTGGTGCCGCGCTACTTGCTTTTCCATCTATCGTCCGCAATCGTTTGGCTCTTCCTGAGCGTCAAAGTCCTGGAGTCCCGGCGCTGGGCGTGAACCATCTGGACGGCAGGGCGGATTTCGTCCTTGCCGTCTCGCGGAGGAGACCCTCATGTCCAACGAAAAATCGGCTGCCCCAAAACCCACGCTCGAACAGTGGATGGCGGCGCGCCACGGCCTGATCGCCATCGTGCTGCTGCTCGCCGCGGCTATCTTTGCCGGCGTGGCCCTCTGGCAGCTCATCCTCGGCATTCAGCAGGAACCCTATCTCTCCATCGTGGGCGTGTGGGGCTTTCTCGTGTCGCTCGCCTGTCTGTTCGGCGCCCTGTATCTCAAGTTGGCCGACCCGGCGGACCTTGCCAGGGATGAAACGCGCTATCGTCTGCTGGCCCTGGGACTCGGCGGCTTCGCGGGGCTGGCCACCTTCCTGCTGGGCATCTGGTTGCCGCTGAGCGACTGGGCTAACGCCTTTATTCCACCGACACCCAAGGCTGGGGAAGAAGCCGCGCCGCTGCGGCACTGGCGCGAGAACTGGTGGCGGATCATGATCTGCGCCACGGCGGTCCTCGGCGGTTTGGGACTGATGTTCGCCAGTCTGCAACTCGCCCGGCATGTCGAACGGGCCAGCGCCGGCATGCGCCGCTTGCTCTACGGCTACAACGCGGTCCTGACAGGGTTACTGCTGCTGGCCAGCCTTGCCCTGCTCAACGTTTTGTCCTATGTTCAGTTGCCGCCGTTCACCGTCTTCGATCAGCAGATCGACTGGACGCCCTCGCAGATGTACACACTCAGCGACAAATCGGAGAGCCTCCTCAAGGGCGGACTCGCCGGGTCGGTCGAGATTTACGCCCTGTTGAGTCCGCTCAGCAAGCCGGGGAAGGACCTGGAAACGCTGGTCGCAAACTGCAAACGCTTCAAGAAGGACATCACCCTCGCTTTCTACTCGCCGGACGCCAATCCGGCGGAGTTCCAGAAGATCATGGCGACCTACGGCAAGCACCTCGAGGGCGACCCGTTTGGGGTGATCGTCGTCTATCAGACCGAGAGCGGCAAGGAGGAGGCAGGCGGCATCCGCATCAAGGACCTTCTGAGTCCGCGCGCGGGCCCTGATGGCGGGCCATCGGACCGTTACAACTTCAAGGGCGAGAACGCGCTGATGAAGTTGCTCAGCAAACTGGCGGAGAGCAAGCCGGCAACCATTGTCTTCACCAAGGGCCACGGCGAAATGGAGTTGCAAGGCTCCTTCGACCGGACCGACAGGGGCCGCAACCTGGCTCTTCTCAAGCAGCGCCTGGAGTCCAACCGCAACTATGAATTCAAGGAAGTGACGCTGGGGGTCGAGGGCAATACGGGTTTGGCCGACGCCGATGTCGTCGTCGTGGCCGGACCCACCCGGGGTTACCCGCCCCAGGCCGTCCAGGCATTGCGCGATTACCTGAACCCGCGTGGGACCGAGAAGAAGGGCAAGATGATCTTCCTCCTGAGTACGCAGGTCCGCAATGGGGAGATGCTCAAGACGAACCTTGAGGACCTGCTGCGCGAGAACGGCGTCGAAATCAGCAACAAGCGTATCCTGAGCGTCCTGACTCAGCCAGGCCCAGACAGTACCCCCGCCGTGACTCCGATCCGCAGCCCCAACCCGATCGCGCGGGCCTTCTCCAACAACACCTGGCTTTTCAAGGAACCGCGCCGGCTCAGTCCCGCCCGCATCGAGATGTCGGCCATGAAGGCGGAGCCGATCCTGGTGAGCGATTCGGACTATCCCGTCTGGGAGGAGTCCAACCTGACCGCCTCGCCGATCAATCTGCAGCAGGAGTATTTCAAACCGGGGCTTCCGAAAGAGCAGAGGCCGAAATTCGAGGCGATGATGTGGCTGGGTGTCGCGGTTGCGGAGTCGAAGCCGAAGGCCGGGATGCCGCGCGACGCCCCCCATGCCGGCGTGATGGACCAGGTGCCGCGCATGGTCGTCTTCGGCGATTCGTCCTGGCTCGCCAGCGACAGAGGGGCCCGCGACGGCGGCCTGGGCGCGGACTTGTTCGACAGTTGCGTCGGCTGGCTGCGCGGCAAGGCGGACCTGGGCAGGGAGAACTACGCGACCGACAAGGAGCGTCCCGAATACTCGCTGGTCAACAAGGGACTGACCAAGGGCAGCAAACTGTCCCGGGTGGTTTGGCTGCCGCTCGTGCTGATCTTCCTCGCCGTCCTCGCCCTCG
>JBBSDR010000980.1:0-3759 GCA_038240465.1 Gemmatales bacterium | reverse complement strand
CGTCGCCCCGGCATCGGCAACCAACATCTTGGGCTTCGGCACTCCGGGGCGACCGGACCAGTACAGCTGGCAGCAGTTCTACGGAGAAAGCCAGGGGGCCACCAGAACGTACTCGATGCTCAACATCTTCTCGTACTACACCCCGACCGGGTTTACGGGGACAACGCGCGACCAGTTCCAGTTTTCGCTTCGCGGTACCGTTGGAGTCGCAACTCGTGCGGCGTCCCAAAACGGTATCGCGCTCTCGTCGCCTGGTCTGTCTGCGCAATATTATTACAATATTGTGCAACCCGGCAAGACCGACAAAATGGACTCGAGTTTCCGCACTTGGTGGACGAATCCGCAAGTGACCCTCAATTTCCCGAACAAGAACCGCCAAACGTCCGGATTCGGGAGCGGCGCGGACCAGTTTTCCATCAACGTTCAGGACAACAACTACATCGCGTTCGGCCGATTGGGGATCAGCATCAATCCGATCAGCGCGACTTACCTGTTTCGCGACATCGACCCCCAGATTGGCAGCTCGACCCAAACGAAGCGCGGCCTGAACGTTACGTACCTCGACACGGCGATCGGCTGGTGGTTCACCCCGAACTTGATCGCCGGATTGCAAGGCCAGATCAATAGGAACGCGATCTCTGGCTCTGATTTGCGTAGGTCGGAGTCGTCTCGCTTCGGCCCCGCTTTCACATACCTCGGGTTCAAGGAGCAGGGCTTTTTCATTGCGGGTAACGCGGCGCGGGACTTCCACGTCGACAACTTTGCCCACAATGCCAGGAAGTCCAACATTTATCAAATCTGGCTGCAAAAGTACTTCAAGGGTGCTTGAGGATCTGTCCAGTAATCTCCCTCGGTCCCGGTTGCACCGGTGGACCGGAAACTCAGGAACGAGAAATGAAGATTTTGTCTAAGGTTTTGATTTTGCTGGCCTGTAGCGTCCCGCTGATTACTTTCGCGCAAGGCGCGTCTGCTCCAAAGGCCGGGTCGTCCACAACGCAGGCTCCTGGAAACCCCGAGGGCGGCCCCCTCGGTACTCGATCGACGGCGACTGTGGATGACGCCAAGGCAGCTCATAAGGCGCGAAAAGCAAAGTCGGGGAAGCCGAAGGAGACAGCGCCGGGCGACGTCGTGGCGAACCCTCCTCCATCACGGGCCGCTGCTGCGTCCGGACCGAAATAGTTCAACGTAAGAGGGTCTGGTCAGCGACCAGTTAAAGGCCGCCTAAGGGCGGCTTTTTTATCATGACCCCTCGCGTCGGCCCCGCAGGGATCAAAGGAAAGTACAACCGAAAGCTGTTTACATACAATCTTATTGTTTGTATGCTGTCGGACTTGCCGCAAGGAGGTTTTCTGAGTGGTTCCGCTGCTGCCAACGCTAGACGACACCGTGGGTCCTTATTTTCCAGCGCCCTTTGCGCCGGACTCGAGTCACCTTGACCTGTATCGCCCATACCGGGGACTGAACGTCGGTCCCATGGGGAAGCCAATCGTCGTTCGCATCCGTCTTATCGACATCGATGGCCGATTGGCGGGGTCCAGCGTCTTGGAGGTGTGGCAACCCAGCACCGCGGGGGTCCTCCGCGTCCCCGGCGCCGAACGAGCGCTGCACGACGACCCCTTCTTTGAAGGCTATGGCCGGGCTTACTCGCCGACTGGCGAGTTTGCGTTCAGGACAACGATGCCAGGCGTCCTGATCGAGCAGCGGGTTGAGAGATCGCCGTTCATGACGCTGACGATCTTTTGCGATGGCATTTCGAGAGTCGTGACCCAAATCTTTTTCCCGGGAACGGCACGCTTCGACACAGACCCCATCCTGTCGCGGCTTCCACCAAACATCGCGCAGCGCTTGGTTGTGCGACTCGAAGGCGAGAGTCCTGAGGGGACGGTCTACGCCATCGACATCAAGATGCGAGGCGAAGAAGAAACGCCGTTCTTTGATGACCAGCTCGCGGAGCAATTGTCATGATGCTTGCTACTGGCCGGACGCTGAGAGTCGGTCCCACCGACCGGACGTCTTCTCAGCGAACGCCCTCGGCTCCGCTATGGGTCGTTCCGGAAGAGGCAAGGCGTTCCTTCGCCCCCTATATCGAGCGTGTGCCCGCTCCCCGCGCTGGGGAAAACGATCTCACGTGTGTCGGACCGGGCCGCCCAAAAGCTGAGGGTCGCACGATCGAAGTGTCCGGGCAGCTTGTCGATGACCAGGGCCGGCCAATACGCGGGGCGCTGATCGAAGTTTGGAACGCCAATAAGTGGGGCCGATATACACACGCCGACGATCCCGCGCGTGAGCCACTGGATCCGAACTTCCTCGGCGTGGGCAGAACACTCACGGACTCAGAGGGAACGTACCGCTTCTGGACGATTGAACCGGGCGCGTATCTGGCCCGTCCGGACATCGGCCGCTGGCGACCGAAGCACATCCATTTCTCTGTCCTCGGCAAATCGGCGCGGCTGATCACGCAGATGTATTTCGCCAATGACGAGTTCAACGCTAACGATCCAGCATTCATCCTGCTGGGAGACGCGCAGCCTCGTCATATCGCGAAGAAGTTGGAAGCTGCGCCCGAAGGCATGGAGGATGCGTACGCTTTCGACATCGTCGTCGGCGGTCGTTGTGGAGTGTGCTTTGAAGATTGACCGCACCGCGCTCGATCGCGTCTCGATTCGGATCACCTGCTGAGCCCGAGTTCTCAGGCAAGCCAACGAAGAGTGAAAGGCAGACCCATGACTTCGATTGACGCGAGTGGCGCCGCCAAGAGATCGGGCGAGCCGATCCTGAGCTTGCGAAACATCCATAAGCGCTTCAATCGAGGCACGCCTAAAGAGCTTCATATCCTGCGCGATGTCTCGGTTCAGATACCGCAAGGAGAGGTCGTGGTGCTGCTCGGTCCGAGCGGTTCCGGGAAGAGCACGTTGTTGCGCTGCATGAACCTCATCGCGCCATTTGATCAAGGCGAAATGACTTTCCTCGGGCAGGAGTGGAAGCCCGACGAACTCCACGCAGTGAATCCGCTCACCAGATGGGGATTCGAGAAGCGCCTCGTCGGCTTGCGGTCACAAATCGGGATGGTCTTTCAACAGTTCAATCTTTACCCCCACATGACTGCAGCACGCAACGTCATGCTCGGGCTCATACGAGTGAAGGGTCTGAGCAAGGCCGCAGCCAGAGAAATCGCACTGCAAGAGCTCGCCCACGTGGGCCTCTCTGAGAAGGCCGACGCGTATCCCAGCCAACTCTCAGGAGGTCAGAAGCAACGCGTCGCAATCGCTCGTTCCTTGGCAATGAAGCCGAAGCTCATGTTGTTCGACGAAGCTACGTCCGCTCTCGACCCGGAGCTCCGGGGAGGAATCCTCGACCTGATGAAAAAGCTCGCGTCCGAGGGAATGACCATGGTCGTGGTTACTCATGAAATTGCCTTTGCCCGCGAGGTTGGAGACCGCGTCATCTTCATGGATCAGGGCCAGATCGTCGAGGAAGGGCCCGCGGTGGAACTGATCGATCGGCCGCGTAACGCGCGCACGCAGAAGTTTCTTAGCTCGGTCTTCGCCGAGTCTACAAACGGTTGAACGAGGCAAGCATGTCAAAGCGGTTCGAAGGTAAGACGGCTGTCATCACCGGCGCCGCATCAGGACTGGGCCTGGCCACAGCAAAGATGTTTGCCGACGAAGGGGCAGGCCTGGTTCTCGTGGATCTGAATGCCGAGGCGTTGGGCAGGGCAGTACAGAGTTTGTGCGCCAACGGCGCTCTGGCGGTGGCACT
>JBBSDR010000979.1:0-3759 GCA_038240465.1 Gemmatales bacterium | reverse complement strand
GCTCTTCAGCAGCTTCTTCGCGATGATCGGATCCAGGAACTGCGCGAGCGTCAGACCGAGTCGCGCGGCCTCCTCATGGATTGCGGCCTTGGCCTGCTCGTCGTTCCAAAGCGAGAGGTAGACGTCGTCCACCGTCCGCTCGTAGTGTTTCCGTGATTTCACGGCCTTGCTCCTCGATGCTGTGGTGCGAGGCGTCCGGTAAAGCTGCGGCGCTCGCGAAAGGACCCGCGGGGGTCGAAGCTGGGGCGCCGGGGGACGGCGCCCCAGGGCGTCCGTGCTACAACTGTTTGTCGTCCGGCAGCGGCCCCGACAGCCTGTCCTCGACGTAGCCAGCCGCCTTGATGAGGGCAGAGGCGAGCTTCAGGGCCTGCCTCCTCCAGACGGTGATCGTCCGCTGTTCCTTGCCGAACGTGGGCGAGGTCCGGATGTCGATTACCAGTTCCTTGGTGTGCTTGCACGGGTCCTCGTACTCGTGCACCTGGATGTCCACGTCGTCGCAGTAGTCCCAGCGGCCGGTGCCGGCGTAGGCGCAGTACCATCCCGACCCCTCGTCGTCGAACTGGACGACGTTGAAATGCTCCGCCGTCCCGGCCTCCTGCTTCTCCTCCGTGAGCTGCCTGAGCTTCGCGTCGCGCTCCTGCATGAACAGCTCGCGCTGCTCGTCGCTGACCTCGTGCCAGTCGGGGTGGGACGCGACGAACGCCTCGTGGTCCGCCGATTCCGGCAGGTTGACCAGGAAGGCGAGCAGGTCCTCCCGCTTGTCGAAGCACCAGTAGTCCTTGGCGCACATCGGGTCCGCGTTCTCGACGAGGTACTGGCCGTACATGTTCTCCCGCCCGTAGCGATACCTCCTGCCGTTGATGGTGATGGACGGAAAATCGTCCGTGAATGAGTGGTCTCGACCCATAATCCGTGTGGGTGAAGGATATAAGCCGCCCCGTGAGGGGCGGGCCGAACACCGCGGCAGGCACGTTCCCCTCGAAGGCGCGCCGCGATGGTAAGGCCGAAGGAAGAGCAGATCCAGGGTAAAGCTGCCTATCTGCATGGAAAAACCCTCTTGGGGGTGAAGCTCGGGCGCCGGGGGACGGCACCCGAGATCGTCCTTGTGGTCACCGCGGGCCGTCCAGGTCGAAGCAATGGCCCGGGTCATCGACGGATCGCAGCTGCCGCAGCCTCTCGTCGATGATGAACTCCTTCCCGCAGAGCATGATGCTCGTGAGTTTTCGCACTCCGGGCGCATCGCTGCCCTCGGCGTCGGCCACCTTGGCCGCGTTCGCGAGGAGCTGAGCGAAAGCCCGCGCGTCCTGCGCGCTGAGGCACGTGAACGAGTCCCACCTGCCGAGCACCGTGCTGGAGATGCTGACACTGAACTCGCGCCAGTTGGGCCTGTCGTCCCGGAACACGCTGGCTTCCAGTTTCTCTTCGTAGACGAACCCGTCCGGATCCCGGAGGAGGTTCGTGACGAAGCCTGCATACAGACGTCCTGTCATATCGAGTTGGGCGAAAGAGACAAAACCGTCCCGTGCGGGACGGGCCGAACACCGAAGCGCACGCATTCCCCTCGAAGGTGCGCGGCGGTGGTTGAGCCAACGGGAATGCAGACGCGGGGTAAACTTGCCCGTCTGCAGGAAAGAACCCTCTCGGGTTGAACTCGGGGCCGCAGGGGTCGGCCCCGAGAGCATCCGTGCTATTCCTCCACGCCACAGGCACCGTCGCTGGTGCCGTACCAGTTCATCGAGGAGTCGAAGGCCCAGTCGATCTCCGTCTCGCGGGAATCTTCGTCGCTCAGCCTTCGTCGTGCTCTGTCGCACGCGTCCAGCAGACGCGGGAGGCAGAAGATTGTCTGGGCCACATCCTGCGCGAAGCTCCAATCGTCGTAGGCCCCTGAAGAGCAAAAGACCTTCACGCGCGTCACCACACCGTCCCTGCGCCGCAAGGTGATGTAGCCGTCTCGGGCATTGTGGCTCGTCCATCCGACTCCCCCGTCCGTTCGGTTGGCATCCTGCATGGTTGTTGGTCGGTACAGAGATAAAACGTCCGTGCAATTCGATGACCTCGGTCCGTGGCTTCTTCTGCTCCGGCGACTCCACGAACGCGGCGACGCGATTCATGACCGGCATCATCACCTCCAGCCGGCTCTCGTGCATCGTCACGAGGTGGTGCCACTTCTTCGGGCCCGAGAGTTCGAGCACGAGCCGGTGGCGCGCCTTGTCGCTGCCGCCGCACGGCTGCTTCGCCAGGAAGACGCAGACCCGAAACCGCCCCTCGCTGATGATCTTCACCGGCGGCGCGTAGTCCGCGTGGTCGCCGAACACCAGCGCGAAGGGCGGCTCCTTCGTGAAGTCAAACTCCGACTCTTCGTCGTCCTCGACCATCATCAGGTCGTCGATCGGCACGCCCCAAAGGGGCAGGCCGAGCAGGATCCGGATGGCGAGTTTCAACCTTTTCATCATGGTCAGGTTGGTTAGGAAATAGGGACGGCTCTCGCGAGCCGTGCCACAGAACGCCGCGCCCACGCACCCCCCTGTTGAGAGGTGAGCGACGGCGGGATGGCCGACGCCTACGATTCAGGCCGTGTGCATTCCTCGAACGAGAGCAACCCGCCGTGCTCCCTGCACGCGCAGAAGGGCACGGCGATTCTCCCGCAGTCGCACTCGTCCAGGAACAGGTCCACATACCGGGGCGCGTGCTCGCTCAGCCGGTCGGGGCCGGTCCATATCCTCCGTGGGCACTGCGGGCAGTAGATCCAAGCCGAGTAGTCCGCGCCCAGGGAGAGAAACTTGCGGAGGACCAGAACGGCGTACTGGCGCGACTTCTTCCGCCGCGGATCGATCTCGCGCGACCGCATGTCACTGACGATCATCTCCGGCTTCCGGAATACGTTGCAGTTGCGGTAAACGATCTCGGCCGCCATGTGCTCGATGCGCAGATACTTGAGCCTCTTCCCGAGTCGCCTCCGCCCGCGGTCGGTCAAAGAAATCGTGTAGTCGTTTGTCCCGCCGCGGAGGAACGGGTCCCGCCAGTACGTTTCGACCAAGCCGCGGCGAATGAGCCGGTCGATCGCATAGTGCATCACGCAGTCCGGTGGTTCGCCGTCCGGTTGCAGCCCCAACAGCTCGCTGAGACGGTCCTCTGTCTCCTTCGTGCCGTCGTAGAACTCCGAGAAGTGGACATTATCTTCGTCCGCGAGAACCTCCATGATGTGGCGGGCGGCACGTTCGATCGCTTCGTTCATTGTTTGCTCTCCTTTCCAGTATTCGAGGGAATGTTTCCTTCGCGACATTCACAGCACAGAGCACGCATGGATGGCGAAGCCCAGTGCATGCTCGCAGGCGGGTCGCCCTGGATCTCCTGGGACTCCAGGAGCACCCTCCCGGCCTTCTTGAGCGCCCACAAAGTGACCGCTTTCTGGTTCCACCGCTCGCCGATGATGGCCAGGCGCGCGTAGACGAAGCCCGCGTCCTTCAACTCGCCCAGGCGCCGCCGCGCGCGGCGGCCGCCCTTGTCGGTGGGGAAGAACTCGTCGTGGATCTCCGCGGTGGGCAGAGAGCCACGCCAGTACAGCGACTGCATGATGCGCACATCGCGCTCGGTCAGCGTCATGGCTGCGCCCCCTCGGAACGTGATTCGCCCCGGCTCTCGGTGTAGCTGCTGTGGCCGATCGACTCGCCGCGCGACCGGCCTTCGGACGACGACCAGCCGTAGGTCTCGGACATGCCGCGCCCGACGGAGCTGTCGCAGATCGACATTCCCCGGGAG
>JBBSDR010000978.1:0-3764 GCA_038240465.1 Gemmatales bacterium | reverse complement strand
CGATGGCCTTGATCTGGGCCGGCGTCAGGAGATGGCCGAGGTCGCCGAGGTGGACGATGCGCAGGCCATCGACTTCGAGAATGAGAATACTGTTCTTGCCGCGCTTCAGGCCCTGCATGTTGTCGTGATACGAAGCGATGCACTGGACGTGGACGTCCTTGACCTTCTCGTCGAACTCGTTGAAGTCCTCGTTCTTGCCGGGAGGGCTGTTTTCCTTCTTCTTCAGCCCGTAGAGCTTTTTCGTCTTCGCGAAATCGACGATGGGTTCGGGAGCGGTGTGGTCAATGTGGAAATGGCTGAAAAGGACGGCATCGGCCTTGACCTCGCGCCGGCCATAGGCCTCGATGTTGTGCGGATCGATGGCGATGACCGTCCCCTCCGACGACTTGATCTCGAAGAACGACTGGCCATGCCATTTGATGACGACATTCTTGGCGGAGGCATTGGCGGCCAGGAAGCAGAATACGAAGAGTGACAGGTAACGCGACATGGCAACAGGTTCCTCTGGTGTAGATCGAGCTATTTGATCTTACCCGGAGAACACCCTCGACGACAAGACGCCGTCTTCCTCGCGGTTCATTCGACGTTGCCCTGGCGCCGCACTCGACAGCCGGGACTCACGTCGAGAGAGCCGAGCTTGTTGCCCTTGATATCGCAGCCCTCGATCGTGCCGCCGCCCTGCTCGTGAATGTAGAATCCCGAACCGCCGTTGCCGGTGACCCGACAGCGCACGAACGTCGGATTGGCTCCCTGCTTGATCTCCACGCCCGCATAAGCATTGCCCGTGATATCGCAGTCCTCGACCTGTGCCGTGCCGTTCACCCAGATCAGGATTCCGCACACCTTGCCATCGCGCATCTTGCAGCGGCGCAGGATCGGATGTCCGCCCTCCTTGATCTCGACGTTCGCCAGACCGTTGCCGAAAACGTCGCAGTCCTCGAACAGGCCGGCCCCCTGCGCGTGAATCAGCAGGCCGCACTCCTTGTTGTCGTGACTGCGCACATTGCGCAGCACCGGCTTGCTCTCGTCCTTGACGCTGACGCCCTGGGATAGATTGCCGAAGATGTCGCACTCCTCGATCACGCCGCCGCCACGCTCGTAGACGCAGACACCATTGGCCCGGTTGTCGCGGATGCGGCAGCGATGGAGAAGCGGATTGCCGTCGCTCTTGCTCTCGATGCCCGACAGGGCGTTGCCGGCAATGTCGCAGTCCTCGAAAGTGCCGCGGCCGCCCTCGGAGACGAAGACGCCGCTCTGCCTGCCGTCGTGAATGTGGCAGCGGCGCAGGATCGGATTGCTGCCGTGTTTCGTCTCGACGCCGGCGCGGGCGTTGTCGGTGATCTCGCAGCCTTCAACGAGGCCGCCGCCCCCTTCGAGGAAGAACAGCCCGACTTGCTTGCCGCCGTGAATGACGCTGTCGCGGATGGCCGGCGCTCCGCCGCGCTTGACCATGATGTTCGCCAGGGCATTGTCGTGGATCCGGCAGCGATCCACCGTCACGTCCTTGCTGGTGATGAACAGCCCCGATGACGCTGACGTGTGAATGTCGCAGCGCTGCAAGGCGAGCGAACAGCCCTGCTGCACCTCGATACCCGGTCCTCCCATTCGCGCCACCTCGCAGTCTTCCAGCGCCGCGCCCGCTCCGCCGCTCAGCAGCACTCCCTGTTCCTTGCTGTCGTGCAGCAGGCATCCCTTGAGCGCCAGCCGGGCGGAACTGCTCGTCGCGCTGAGGCAGACAGACGTCTCGGAACTGACGGCGCAGTTCTCGAGGTTGAGCCGGCCGGAGACGACCTCGACCGTTGGCCGGCGCTGTCCACTTCCGCGCAACGTCAACGAACGGATCGTCGTCTCGCCGGCGCGCACGCTCAGGCAACTGCCGGCTTCACTCTCGATGATGATGTTGTCGCGCGGTCCGTCGCCGACGATCTCCAGGGAGCGATCGAGAACCAGGCTGCCGCGATAGAGACCGGGACGGACAAGGACCTGACTGCCCACCGGCGCCTTGCGGACTGCTTCCTCCAGAGACGTGAAATCGCCTCCGCCTCGGGCATCAAGGATCACGGGCCGGGCAAAGCCTTGCAACAGTTCGCGAAACCCGGCGGCATCATCAGGGCGCTCGGCGGGGTCATTGTCGAGCGCGCGTGTCAGCAAGTCCTGAGCTGGTTCGGGAACAAAGCGCGGTTTGTAGCGGTGCGGCTCGCGATGATCGGGATCGTCGTGCATCAGCGCGTAGTAGAGCGAGGCGGCCAGCGAGTAGACGTCGCTGCGGGCGTCGGCCTGGTTCTTGCGAATCTGCTCCGGCGCGGCGAACAGGGCGGTATAGCCCGCGGAACGCCCCGTGCGTGTCAGTCCGCCAGACGTTTCGAGCGCCAGGCCGAAATCGACAAGGACGGGCCGGCCATCGGGACGCAGCATGATGTTGGCCGGCTTGATGTCGCGATGGACGATGCCGCGCCGGTGCGCTTCCGCGAGTCCGTCGGCCAGTTGACGGAACAGTTCGCGCGCTACCGGCCAACCGATTGCGCCGTGGTGGATCAGGGAATGATCCAGGGTGACGCCCTCGACCCATTCCATCACGAAATACCAGCAACCGTGATCCACGGCGTAACCAAAACTGTCGATCTCGACCAGGTGCGGATGCTTGCCCAGTTTGGCGAGCGTGATGATCTCGCGCTTGAAGCGTTCGACAAAGAGCGGATCGGCCGACAACTCCGCGTGCATGATCTTGATGGCCATGATTCGGCCATCGCGGCTGGCGCGGAAGACAAGGCCCCAGCCGCCGTGGCCGATGAGCGATTCGAGCAGCCAGCCATCGAGAGTATCGCCCTCGCGCAGTTGACGCCGTGCGGAGGCCAGACGGTCGAGGGGTGTATCGCCGCGGCGCGACAGGCTGGTGGCTTGCCGGTGCAGTTCGGTGAGTTCGGGATCGTGCGGATTGAGGCGCAGGGCGCGCGTCAGCGTCTGTTCGGCCTGAAGGAAGTTGTGTCCGGCGGCCTGGCTGGCGGCGAGAGCGACCGTCGCCGCGGCCGACAGCGGCCGCGCGGCCGAGACTCTTTCGAGCGCCTGTTCCGCCTCATGGACATGGCCCGCCCCCAGCAACCGCAGCGCCGCCTGGAAGGCGCGCAGCAGTTCGCCAAACACCTCGACAGAGAAGCCGGCGGCGCGCAACTCGTCGATGTAGTCGCAGACGCCGACGGTACGGCGCAGCAGAGGCAGCATGTTGGCCTGGCCGGCGAGCAGTCGTTCTTGCTGGCGTTCGAGTCGATCGAAGCGTCCGGCCAGGCTTTCGAGGCGTCGGGCCGCTTCCTGACAGCGCGCGTCGCTCGTGAGGGCCGTTTCGATGATCTGCGGGGCGAAGTCGGGCAGCCGGACGACCTGGGCCGTGAGGTGCTGCAACTCGCCCTGGAGCAGATCGAGGACTTCGCCGAGGCGTTCGAGGTCCCCAGCACTGGCGTCGAGCCGCTGATCGACCTTCATTTCCCAGTGATCCTGCCCCTTTTCCTCTGCCGTATCGAACGCCTGTTCGACCAGCGCGATGACAGCGGGGCTGCCCGGCAGGATGGCGCCGAGAATGGACGACGCGGCGAGCTTGGCGGGTTTGCCGTAACGGCGACAGAGTTCGAGCAGCTTGCTGGCCCAGCTCATGAGGGGCGTCCCGGGGTGTTGTTGGTCCCTGATAGGAGGCGATGCCGAGGGTATTATACCGTCGCTGATGGACGCCGCGGACCAGCCCCGAGCGTGACCAGCCCCGAGCGCGCGCGCGG